>NZ_JALPKQ010000012.1:0-137084 GCF_051383655.1 Geodermatophilus sp. CPCC 205761 | reverse complement strand
CAACACGATGGCGATCGCGATGGGCCTGCACCCGCGCTGCGGCAACGAGGACACCCTCTGGGGCCGGCTGGGCGAGAAGCTCACCTCCGCCGACGCCGTCCGTCAGCTCGTGCGGATCGCCGGCGAGCTCGGCCGCGAGGTCGCCACGGGCAAGGAAGCCCGCGAGATCTACCGGCTCGGCGAGTACTGGGACAGCGCCGACGAGGCGCTGGCGAAGCTCGGCTACCCGCCCAACCGCCGCCCCGGCCAGCGGGGCTTCCTGCACCACGCCTGACCGGCACCGCCTGACCGGCACCGCCTGATCGGCCGTTTCTCCCGCCACCCCGGTCCGCAGGTGCGGGCCCGGTTCCGCCCGGCCCGCACCTGCGCCACCACGTCGACAGCGAACCCCTGCGTTCGAGGTCGACCCCATCGGTCCCGTCACCGGACGGGCACCGACATCGACCTCGAATCGCGCACTGGAGCTCGTCATGACATCGCTGGTCACCGGGAGCAGGGTCGACGACACCGTCGTCGACCCTGCCTCCACGCAGGCCCCCACGAAGAAGGCCCGCCGGCTCTTCCCGTGGGTCGTCTTCACCCTCACGTTCGCCCTGCTGTTGTCGGACTACATGTCCCGGCAGGTCCTCTCGGCCGTGTTCCCCTTCCTCAAGCTGGAGTGGGCCCTCACCGACACGCAGCTCGGGGCGCTCACCAGCGTCGTCGCGCTGACGGTCGGGCTCCTGGCCGTTCCGCTGTCCCTGCTCGGCGACCGATGGGGCCGGGTCCGCTCGATCGTCCTCATGGCCGTCATCTGGAGCCTGGCCACCGCGGGTTCCGCCGTCGCGGCCAACTACGAGCAGCTGATGCTGGCCCGCGTCTTCATCGGCGTCGGTGAGGCCGCCTACGGCAGCGTCGGCCTGGCCGTCGTCCTCGCCGTCTTCCCGGCCTACAAGCGGGCGTCCTTCACAGGTGCCTTCATGGCCGGCGGCTCGTTCGGCTCGGTGCTCGGTGTCGCCCTCGGTGGCGCCCTCGCCGTCCAGTTCGGCTGGCGCTGGTCCTTCGGCGCGATGGCCGTCCTCGGCTTCGTCCTGGTCCTGCTCTACCGCATGTTCATCAGCGACAAGAAGCTCGACGCGCACCGGGTCGACGACGCCGCCGAGGGCGAGCCGGTCTCCGTGCCCGGCAAGCGGGCCCCGCTGCGCACGCTGTTCAGCACCCCGTCGGTCATCGCCGCCTACGTCGGCAGCGGGCTGCAGCTGTTCCTCGCCGGCTCGCTGTTCGCCTGGCTGCCCAGCTACCTCAACCGCGCCTACGGCCTCGCGCCGGACCGGGCGGCCGCGCTGGCGGCCCTCGCCATCCTGCTCATGGGCACCGGCATGATCGTCTGCGGCTGGGTCACCGACCGGCTGAGCCGGCACGTGGCCATCCGCAAGTGGACGACGGCGATCGTCTACTCGCTGCTGTCGCTGGTCCTCCTCGGCGTGGGCTTCGCGCTGGAGCCGGGTGCCCCGCAGCTGCTGCTGCTCGGCGTCGGCATCTTCTTCGCCGCCGGCACCACCGGTCCGGCCGGTGCGATGGTGGCGAACCTGACCCACGAGTCGATCCGGGCGACCGCCTTCGGCACGCTCACGCTGGCCAACAACCTGCTCGGTCTCGCGGCCGGACCGGTCGTCACCGGCATGCTGGCCGACCGGCTCGGTCTGGAGAGCGCGATGAAGATCGTGCCGATGGTCGCGGTCGGTGCGCTCGTGGCGCTGATCCTGGGCCGCCGGGCGTACCCGAAGAGCCTCCTCAAGGTGAACGCCCCGGCGGTCACCCGATGAGCGCGGCGACCGTCGTCCTCGTCCCGGGCCTGCGCGGCCACGTCGGGGACCACTGGCAGACGCGGCTCGCCGCCGCGCTGCCGGGCGCGCGGACCGTCCCGCCGCTGGGGCGGACCGACGCCGGCCTGCTGGTGCGGGTGACCCTGCTCGACCAGGTCGTCGAGCAGGCCCCCGGGCCGGTGGTCCTCGTCGCCCACAGCGCCGGGGTGCTGGTCGCGGTGCACTGGGCGGCGCGGTACAACCCCACGCGGGTGGTCGGCGCCCTCCTGGCCACCCCGCCCGTGTTCGCGGCCGAGCTGCCCGCGGAGTACCCCTCGATCGACCGGCTGCGGGCCCACGGGTGGCTGCCGATCCCGAGGGAGCCGCTGCCCTTCCCCAGCATCGTCGCCGCGAGCAGCGACGACCCGCTCGGCAACCCCGTGCGGCTGCGCAGCCTCGCGGCGTCCTGGGGCAGCCACGTGCACGACCTCGGTGCCGTCGGCCACCTGAACCCGGCCTCCGGGTTCGGCGAGTGGCCGGAGGCGGTCGAGCTGATCGACCGGCTGGGCGGGAGCACGGTGGAGCGCGACCCGAACGGGTTCCGCTCCTGCCGCCTGCCCGAGCCCGCACGGGCATGACCACCGTCGAGCAGGCCCCGGCCGAGACCGTCCCGGTGGCCGGCAGGGGCCGGGCCGCGGACACGGCCACCGGCGCGGCGACGCCGCCGCGCCGGTGGCCGGGCCTCGTCGCCGCGGCCCTCGGGCTCGGCGGCGCACTCCTCGCGCACCGGTTCGTTCCGGCGGTCGGCGTCCTGACCTGGGCGGTCGCTCTGGGCATGGTCGCCGGCAACACCGGCCTGCTGCCCCGGGTGGCGAAGCAGGCCCTCGCGGCCGTGACCAGGCGCCTGCTGCGGATCGGCATCGTGCTGCTGGGGTTCGCCGTGTCGTTCGGCTCCATCATGGCGCTGGGCGTCGGGACGGTCGCACTCGTCGCCGGCACCCTGGTGGTCACGCTGGTCGTGACCACGTGGCTCGGGAACCGGCTGCAGCTCGGCGCGGCCCGCAGCCTGCTGATCGGCACCGGGTTCGCCATCTGCGGGGCCTCGGCCATCGCCGCGATGGAGGACACGGCCAGGGCCGACGAGGAGGACGTCGCGGTCGGGATCGCCATGGTCACCCTCTTCGGCACCGTGGCCATGGTGCTGCTGCCGTTGCTGGCGAACCCGCTGGGCCTCAGCGACGTGCAGTTCGGCATCTGGGCCGGGGCGAGCATCCACGAGGTCGGTCAGGTGGTCGCGGCCGCCGGCGCCGGAGGTGCCGCCGTCGTGGCGATCGCGGTCGTCGTCAAGCTGACCAGGGTGCTGCTGCTGGCGCCCGTCGTCGCAACGGTCAGTGTCCGGCGGCGGCTGGCCGGGTCGGATCAGGGCACGGCTGCCAAGCGGCCGCCGATCGTGCCGCTGTTCGTGCTCGGGTTCGTCGCCTGCGTCGCCCTGCGCAGCACCGGTGTGATGCCCACGGGGGCGCTCGACGCGATCTCGCACGTGCAGGTCGCGGCGCTCGCCGCCGCTCTCTTCGGCATGGGCGCGGCGGTGCAGATCCGCTCGCTGCTCCGCGGCAGCGGACGGGTCCTCCTCGTGTCGACGCTGTCGACGCTGCTCGTTACGGGGGTCGCGCTGGCCGGGGTGCTGGTCCTCGGCTGAACCGCCGGGCCGAAGCAGGGCCCAGCGGGGAGTCGGGTGCCGTCAGCCCAGGGCGAGCCCCTCGGTCGAGCTCGACGGGACGGGGTCGGGCAGCCGGGCCATGCGGAAGGAGTTGGCCAGGCCCAGGAGGCCCGCGAGGATGGGGATCACCAGGGCGATCTGCAGCGCCGGGGGCCGGGCCTCGGTGTTGATGCGGACGATCTCCTCGCGGGTCGCCTCGGGCTGGTCGGCGAGCAGCTGTTCGAGCCCGGTGTTGCTCATCAGCTGCGCGTCGTCCTCCAGCACCTCCGCCACCTGCTGCTGCTCGGTGGAGGACAGGACGTCGCTGTCCTCGGCGCGGGTGGTGAACGTGATCGCGAGCGCAGCGAGCATGATCGCGCCGGCGAAGGCCAGGCCGAAGGACAGCCCGAACGACCCGGCGGCGGAGTTCACGCCGGCGGCCTCGCTGACGCGTTCGTCGGAGACCGGGCTCAGCGTGTAGTTGTTCAGCTGCGAGACCAGCAGCCCCAGCCCGGATCCGGCGATCAGCAGCGGGACCAGGAGGTACCAGCCGGAGTCCGCGCGGGGCACGACCGGGAGCAGGATCACCAGCCCGGCGGTGAAGAGCGCGAACCCCCATCGGACGATGGTGGACGGGCGCCGCCGCCCCGCGCGCTGGCCGGCGAGCAGGGCGATCCCGAACATGCTGAGCGACAGCGGGGCGATGGACAGGCCGGCCTGCAGCGCGTCGTACTCCAGCACCATCTGCAGGTAGATGGGCAGCACGATCATCGTGCCGCCCAGGGCGATCTGCTGGAGGAGCTGCTCGGAGACCCCGAGCCGGAAGTACTTGGACGAGAACAGGTCCGGGTCGAGCAGCGTCGGCCGACCCAGGCGCTTGCCGCGCCGCAGCCACCACACCAGTGCACCCATCGCGACCAGGCCGATCAGCATCAGCCCGCCGACGGACTCACCGCCCTCCTGCCAGACGAGGATGCTCAGCACGATGCCGCCCATCCCGAGGACGGACAGGACCGAACCGACGACGTCGACGTGCCGCGGACCGGTGTAGGGGACGTCGCGGACGAGCCGGAGGCCGGACAGGACGACGGCGATGATCACGGCCTCGAGCAGGAACCCGACCCGCCACGACAGGAACGTCGTGATGACGCCGCCCAGCAGCGGCCCCACCGCCGCGGCGATCGCCGCGGCCGCCCCGACCAGCGCGTAGACCTTCCTCCGCGCCGGGCCCTCGAAGTTGCCGTGGATGAGCGACTGCATGGCCGGCAGGAGCAGCGAGGCGCCGAGCCCGCCGATGATCGCCCAGAACACGATGATCGCGGTGAGGTTTTGGGCGAGCGTCATGGCGACGGCGCCGACGGCGTAACCGAGCAGCCCCAGCGTGTACGCCAGCTTGCGACCGGCCAGGTCGCCGACCTTGCCGCCGATCAGGATGAACGCGGCGGAGACCAGTGCCTCGAGCGCGATCGCGGACTGCACGCCGGAGACGGTCGTGTCCAGGTCACGGACGACCGCCGAGATCGAGACGTTCATCAGCGACGTGTCGACGACGAGCACGAACATCGCCATCGCCAGCAGCACGGCGAGCAATCGGCTCCGCTTCCCCTCCGGGGGAGAGGACGTGTCCGCGCGATCGCTCACCATCGTGTCATCGTGGGCGGGACCGGCGCCGGTGGTCCTCATCCGCTCGTGGTGAACGGCTACAGCGACCGTGCACCGGGGGATCGCACCGGGCCACCCGCCGGAGGACTCCAGCGGGACGGCGCTCCACGGCTGGCTGCCCGATGGCGTGCGCCGTGGTCACCTGGCGGGGCTCTGCGGTGCGTGCACGGGGCCGTCCGGCGCCGGCGCCGGACGATCGGGCCGTCGGCGCTTCCAGACGAGGTCGAGCGCGATGCTCACCAGCAGGATGGCGACCAGGGTGACCGCGGTCGCCGGCTCCTCGACCAGCGTGGTGAACGCGAAGGTCACCAGGACGATCACCGCGGACCCGACGGCGAGCACCAGCAGCCACGTCTTGGCCCCCGTCTCGCCCCGGACCCGCAGGTGGCCCGCCGACACCAGCGCGAAGACGATCAGGGCGACCGCGCTGCCGATCGAGGCGATCGCGGTGAGCGCGAAACCGACCGACAGGGCGATGGCCACCACTGCGGTCAGCAGGATCCCCGCGGGCGCGCGGTCCCGGAACCGACGACCGAGCACCGGCGGGAACTGGCCGGTCGAGGCCATGTGCTCGCACAACCCCGCCGCGGGGTAGAGCCCCGAGTTGGTGGCGCCGGCGGTCGCGAACAGCGCCGTCACGCTCATCAGCCAGTACCCGGCGTCGCCCAGGACGGGTTGTGCGGCCACCGCCAGCGCCGTCCCGCCGGAGGCGACCACCTCGTCGACGGTCAGGGTGCCGAAGACGCCCACCGCGACCGCGACGTAGACCGCCGTCGCGATGCCGAGCGCCAGGTACACCGCACGCGGCAGCTCGCGGGCCGGGTTGGCCAGGTCCTTCGCCGTGAACGTGATGACACCGAAGCCGAGGAAGGCGAAGAAGGTGAGCGCCACGCTCGACACGACGGCGCGCAGCGAGGGGTAGCCGGAGAACGCGAGCAGCGACGTGTCCAGGTTCCACAGTGTCGCGACCGCGAAGACGGTGAGGATGCCCACCACCACGACGACCACGATCGTCTGCGCCCGTGCCACTGCCTGGGAGCCCAGGATGTTGAGCACGGTCATCACGAGCACCACCAGGACGGCGAACGCCTTCGTCCAGCCGGCTCCTCCGTCGGCGAACGCGGCGGAGGCGTAGCTGCCGAACGACACGGCGACCATCGCGGTGATGATCGCGTTGGCGGCCAGCAGCAACCAGGCCACGACTCCCGTGACGTGCCCGTTGCCGAACCCCCGGACGACGTACTCCAGCAGCCCTCCGGCCGACGGGTAGCGGGCCCCGAACTTGGCGAACGAGTACCCCTGCAGGACGGCGACGGCGCCGGCGATGAGGAAGGAGAGCCAGACGGCGGCACCGGCGACCTCACCGGCAGCCCCGAGGAGCGCGAAGATGCCGGCGCCCACCATGGCCCCGACCCCGATGAAGGCCGCCTGCCGCACCGACAGCCGGGCGGCGGGCTGGTCGCTGACGGTCATGGTCCTGACTACCGCGCCGCCTGGCCTGCGACCTCATCCGCGACGGAGGAGTCGCGGACCTCCCGGACGGTTCAGGTCGCCTGCCCGTCCCCGATCGCAGCGGGGAGGGATCCGGCGCGTGCGTTTCGACGCCACTCGCTGGGACTGGTGCCGAACCGCGCCTGGAACCACCGGGTGAAGGCGCTGGGCGCGCCGAAACCCAGCAGCTGGGACACCTCGGTCACCGAGTACCCGTCATTGGGCAGGTAGCGCTCGACCAGCCGGGCCCGGGTGGCGTGCACGATCGCGGAGAAGCTGTGCCCGTCCTCGGCCAGGAGGGTCTGGAGAGCTCTCGGGCGCATCCCCAGGTACCGGCTCACCGTCTTCAGCGAGCACCGTCCCGCCGGCAGCAGCAACTCCACCGTCTCGGACACCTGGGTGGCGAACGTCGGGTACCCGGGGGCGACGACGTCGTCGAGGAACTGCCGGCTGTAGGGCCGCACGGACGCGTCGGACGTGAGGACGGGGGCGACCAGGTCGCGCACGAGCAGTTCCAGGCCGGTGAAGTCCTGGTCGAACCGCACACCCGGGCCGAACGTGCGGCGGTACGACGCCGGGTCGCGCGGGCGCGGATGGGCGAAGGAGGCGGACAGGGGCGCCCAGTCGTTCCCGATCAGCGCCCGGATGATGCCCACCACCGCCCCCATGACGAGGTCGAGTGCCTGCCCGGCTGGGGCGGGCTCGCCGAACTCCAGCCACACCGTGATCCTCGCCAGTTCGTCGTGCTCGTGGAGGCGCATGTGCAGCGCCTCGTTGTAGACCCGCTCGTACCGGATCAACAGGTCCACGGCGCTGCGGAGGTCCGGTTCGTCGCGGAGCACCACGCTGATCGGCCCGAGGGACCCGAGCCGCCGGCGTTCGGCCAGGCGCACGCCGAAGTCCTCGCACGGGGCGCGCCGGGCGGACAGCTCGAGCAGTCTGGCCGCGGGCGCCGCGGCGATCCACCGGTCCGGGGTGTCGAGGTCGGTGAGGGTCAGGCCCACGTCGCCCAACAGCTCGGTCGGGTCCAGCCCCAGCGATCGAGCCAGGTCGGCGTACCCGGTCAGCGCGGCAGTCCGCACGCGAGGCCGCATGAGCGGTCCCCCCTCCGCGATCACGGGAAACCTAGGCGGCACTCGGCAGAACCGCAAAGTGCAATCGGTGTCTCCCGCTGGCGCATCTCCCCGGAGGCCGCGAACCCCGGGATCTCTCCTGCTTCACCCGCTCCGGACGATGCTCCCGGCCGCAGGGCGCAGGAGCGTCGCGGGGAGCGACTCCAGGGGACGGGGCAGGCAGGCCATGACGTCGATCGACCGCCGGGCACGCACGCGGCAGGTGTACTTCCACGATCCGTCGGCGCCGGCCGCGAGCCTCGTCGTCCCCTCGGTGTTCGTCGCAGTGCGGTGGCGTCAGAGGGCGCTGCTCCTCGTCCGCCGGTGTGACAGCGGTGCGTGGGAGTTGCCGGGCGGCCGCGTCGAGGTCGGTGAGACCGCCGTCGAGACCGCCGTTCGGGAGACCGCCGAGGAGTCCGGTGTGCAGGTGGTGGTGACCGGGTTCGTCGGCCTGTTCAGCGATCCCGGTCACGTCGTCCGCTCCGTCGGCGGCGAGGTGCGCCAGCAGTTCGCGCTGATCTTCCGGGGCAGTGCCGTGGGTGGGGTTCCGCGCGGTGATCAGCACGAGACCAGCGAGGCCGCCTGGGTTCAGGTCGCGGACCTCCCGGGGTTGCCGATCGAGCCGCCGGTGCGGCTCTGGATCGCCCAGGCCATCTCCGTCGGAGAGCCGGTGTACCTGGGCTGACCGCGGGCGACCGGTCGTCCCGCGGTCCCATCCGGAAGGGAGGATCCGAGACCGCCGTCAGCCTCGGAGCATTCGCCGCGTGCATCTCAGCGAGGGCCAGGCGACCGGAGGAGTCGAGGACCTCTGGAGGGGACCGTCCCCAGCACTCCTGAGCCGTACGTCGAAGCGTCGTCAACGGCATCAGCGCCCAGGTCGGGCACGCGGGGATCGGACGGATCTCGTCAGCCTGATCGGCCACGAAGCACGGGGGATGCCGGCCCACGCACCCACGGAGGAGAGCGGCTCCGTTCTGCCCCTCGCCGGCCGAGGAGCGTCGGGCGCCGCTGTCCTCCGTGCCGCGACGGCCGTGTCGGGTCGCCGTCCAGGGACGCCAGGGAACGCGTCAGCCGTCTGGAGGAGCTGTCATGGGTGATTCTGTGCGATCTCAGCCCCGACGTGGGCTGGTGATCGGTGCGGGTGCTGCCGTCGGCGGCGCCTGGGCCCTGGGAGTGCTCTGCGCGTTGTCCGACACGGAGGGCCCGGACGGGATGGCGTTCGAGGTCGTCGTCGGCACCTCCTCCGGGTCGGTGCTCGCGGCGCTGCTCGGCTCCGGCGTGCCGCCCCGGGTCATGGCCGAGACGTTGTCCTGTGGTCCCGTCCGAGCGGTCGAAGGTGACGCGGTCAGCCCCGTCGACGTGCCCGACCGGGTCCACCGCGCGCTCACCGACATCCCCTGGCCCGTGCCGTTCCCGGGCAACCTGCGGCTGGCCGCGCGGACCCTCGGCCAACCCGGACGCCACACCGTGCGGGCAACGGCCGCGGCGTTGGCCCCCCGCGGCCGGGGCAGCCTGGCGCCGGTCGGCGAGTTGATCGCGGAGGTGTGCGGTCACGGGGGATGGCCCGCCCGTCCCCGGACGTGGATGGTCGCGATGGACTTCGACTCCGGGCGACGCGTCGTCTTCGGAGCGGCGGGGCACCCGGTGACGTCGCTCCCCGAGGCGGTGATGGCCTCGTGCTCGATCCCCGGTGTGTTCCCGCCGCGGCTCATCGGTCACCGCCGCTACGTGGACGGGGGCGCGGTCTCGGTCACCAACGCGGACGTGCTGGCGGACGAACGACTGGACGAGGTGCTCGTACTGGCGCCCATGGCGACCACGGCACCGGGTCCGCGCAGGTCCGCGGCGGCCCGCCTGCGCCAGCACCCGAACCAGCGGTTGGAGTGGGAGGTGGCTCGGCTCACCGCTGCAGGAACGACCGTGCGCGTGGTCGCGCCCACCGCCGAGGACCTCGCCGTCATGGGCCCCGACGTGATGGACGCCCGGCGACGCCGCCACGTCTTCGAGACGGCGGTGCGAACAGGCACGACCCGGTTCGTCTCGGCCGCGCCGTCACCCGTCGATGGTGTCGCCTGACGCGCAGGGCCGTCGCTCCATCGACGATGGTCATGTCCCGCGCCGGCCGACGGCGCCGCCGTCGATCAGCCACGCCAGGGGCCTCGGCGGAGAGCGAGGTCCTGCCCGGGCGGCCCTGCCGGTGGTGGTCGGCGAGCGGGGTGCGGGGCGAACTGTGCGCCGGCTCAGCTGATGACGTGCTCGAGAGGTATCGGCGCCTCGCCTTCGGCTTCGTAGCGGCCGATCCAGGTCCGCACGCACGTGCGCGAGATGCCCATCGCCGCGGCGATGTGCGCCTGGCGCCAGCCGGCCCGATACGGGGCGACGATCAGCTTCCGGGCGTGAACGGTGGTGCGGGCATCACCGTGGGACGCGAGAACCTCCGAGCGGATGTGGGCCTTCGACGAGCCACAACCCACTCGGAGGTTCTCCTGCGTTCAAGGCGGACCGCTGTCACCAACGTCCCCGGGTACAGCCAGCCGGCAGGACGAGGATTCCAGGCCGCATCACCCGGGGCCCAACTGCTGTTGGATGGCCGCGAGATCGATCCAAGCGCTCTCCCGGCTGATCAGGCCGTCGCGGAAGTCGAAGATGTGCAAGAAGCGGGTCTGGACCGGTCGGCCGCGCCCGTCCAGTCCAAATGGGTGCCCCATCGCGGTGGCGTGCAGGACCGACTCGTCAACGACGTGGTCGGCGCCGTACCAACGGCGGACCGGTTCGAACCGGTCGATCCGCAAGTCGGCGAAGAGAGCCCGGTAGAAGTCCTCGATCTGCGCCGCACCGTGCAGCGTGGGGCCGGGGCGCCCGACGACGTCGTGCTCGGCATCGGGCTGGAATCCCGCAACGATCGCGGCCAGGTCGCCGGTCTCCTCCGCCCGGTAGTGGCCGTCGACGAGTTCGTCCATGCGCTCCCGGGACATCTGAGCTCCGGGCACGGGCGTCGTGGTGGTCATGCCGTCCTCCTTGGCAAGCCCTCGTTACCAGGACGTGGCCATGGTGGCCTCCTGAGCAGCTCGCGCCCAGTCCTCCGGGGCCAAGGTCGTGGATTGGTGAGGGAATCTCCCGCTCGGCCCAGCAGTGAGCGGCCTACTCGGCAGCGTCGAGTTCCGGGGCGGCGGCCTGTCCTGAGGCGGCGGTGAGCGCGGGGAGAGGTCGAGGCGAAGATCAGGTCGCCCCGTCACGCGAGACGACCTCCCGATGGACCTGGACGCGACCTCTCCGCACGGGGCTGGGTCCGGTAGCGGTACACGGCCATGCGGGAAGACTGCGGAGCGACGTCGCGGTGGTGTGGCCACCACGCACGGCTTTGGCGCCGGTCGGGGACAACCTCGAGCCGTGCTCGGAGCTACTCCTCGGGCTGCGCGACCTCGGGAGCGACTCGTTCGGCAGGGGACTCGTCTGGAGGCCGGGGCGTGACGTGTGCTCGGTTTTCGTCGGGGTGGTTCACACCGCGGTTCTCACTTGCCAGCGGGGGCGCCACGCCCGTGCCGACAGCTGTCAACGGCGGCCGAGGGTTGACCCCCTGGCGACGTGCGGGTTCTACGTCGCGTGGGGGTCAGTTTTCAGGCGTCGTCGACGACAGCAACGCAAGGCGTGCGAAGTAGGCCTTGCGGGCGTGCCCGGCCCTACGGGCCCGCTCGGCCGGTGACAACTGAAGACCGAACTGGGTTCCGCGGTCGACCACATCACCGAGGCAATTGCTCGGGGCAGTCGGTGGCTGGTCGGGCCGCACCGGTCGTTCGAGATGACAGCTGCTGGGCGCGCCTCACCCTGGCGGTCGGCTGCGACCGACACAATGCGCGACACCCGACCGAGGTCGGTGACCTGAGAGGAACGCCGGTGAGTGACCCTCGCGGCGGCCAGTTCTGGGCCGGTTCCGAACCATCGGCAGTAGCCGCTGCCCTGGCGGCGTTGGCGGCGAGCTACACGGTGGCCATGGATAGACCGGTTACCACGCGGACGATGTGGCTGGACAGCTTCGACCTGCGGCTGTACCGCCGCGGGATGGCGCTGACGGCCGTCCAAGCCCCCGACGGCGACGGATGCATGCTGGGGCTCAGCCGCACCGACGGTGCGACGGTCACGGCGGGGCCCGACACCCTCGGCTGGCCGCGCTTGCTGGCGCGTCTTCCCGACGACCTTCGCCCGCACCTCGAGCCGGTCCTCGGGGTGCGCGCTCTCCTGCCGATGGTCGAGGCATCGGGGACGTCCGTCACCGGCAGGTTGCTGGACATCGAGGGCAAGACCGTCCTGCGGTTGATCCACGAACGTCCGGCCACCGTTTCCAGAAGCCGCGGCCGCCTGCCGGGGGGCCTGTGGTTGATCCCTCTGCGGGGGTACGACGCGGCCGGCGAGTGCGCCGCCCGTATCGCGCACCGGGCGGGGCTCGTTCCTGACACACCTTCGCGCTACCCGGCGGCGTTGCGCGCCGCGGGAGTCGATCCCGACGCGCCCTCGAGGCCCGTGATGGAGGCCGGTCTTCCCGCCCGCGTGGCGGTGGCCAGGGTGTTGCTGTCCTTTCTCGGCGAGCTGGAGGCCGCCGTGGACGGAACGGTCAGCGATGTCGACATCGAGTTCCTGCACGACCTCCGGGTCGCGGTGCGGCGCGCTCGCTCGGCGGTCAAGCTGCTCGGTGACGTCCTGCCGCCCTCCCTGGTCGCGTGGGTGACACCGCAGTTGAAGCTGCTCGGCGACCTCACGACGCCGTCGCGCGACCTCGACGTCCTTCTCGAGGAGCTCCCGTCCCTGACGGCTGGTCTTTCGACCGGCCGACGCGAGGACGTGGAACCCCTGGTGCTCCACCTGACCGGGCTCCGTGCGGACGAGCGGCGCAGGCTCGCGGCCGGCTTGCGGTCGCCGCGGTTCGAGCGGTTCCGTGCACGATGGCGCGCCTCGCTGCTGGCGCTGGCGACCTGGGACGGGCAGCCCTGTGCGGGACCGATCGCGGCCGAGGTGGTCGTGGAACGGCTCGATCGCGCGCATCGTCGTGTACTCCGCCTCGGCTCGCGGATCACCGACGCGTCGCCTGCCGAGGACCTGCACGACCTGCGCAAGCGGGCCAAGGAGCTGCGCTACCTGCTGGAGACCTTTCCCCCGACGACGGATCCGGCCGACGCTCGCGTCGCCATCAAGGAGTTGAAGGCCTTGCAGGATGTGCTCGGGACGTTCCAGGACAGCGAGGCCCAGCGCGAGGCGCTGTACTCACTCGCCACCGACATGATGGCCAACGACGGCGCCTCCGCCCGGACGATGTTCGCGATGGGGGAGATCGCGGCCCGGCTGCAGGAGGACCAGGACACGTCGCGCGCGCAGTTCGCCGCCATGTTCGAGCAGTTCTCCCGGCGGTCGGCGCAGCGTCGGACGGCCCCACCAGGACCGCGCCGAACGGCGCCGGCCACCGCAATGGCAGGAGCGGCGTCATGAAGGTCCTGGCCACGTACAACATCAAGGGGGGCGTCGGGAAGACGTCAGCCGCGGTCAACATCGCCTACTTCGCGGCCCGCGACGGTCTGCGCACCCTCCTCTGGGACCTCGATCCGCAGGGCTCGGCCACGTACCTGTTCAGGGTCAAACCCAAGGTGAAGGGTGGCGGTAACGCCTTGGTCAGGGGAAAGCGCACACTGGACGACGGGATCAAGGGAACCGATTTCGACCAGCTCGACCTGATGCCTGCCGACTTCAGCTACCGCAACCTCGATCTGGACCTGGACTCGGCGAAGCGCCCCACGGATCGGATCCGCCGCCTGCTCGGGCCCCTGAAGAAGGAGTACGACCTGGTCGTCCTCGACTGCCCGCCGAGCGTGTCCCTGGTGTCGGAGAACGTCGTCCACGCCTGCGACGTGCTGCTCGTCCCCCTGATCCCCGCCATGCTCTCGGTGCGCACCTACGACCAGCTCATCGACTTCGTCGACATGATGCCGGGGCGGAAGCCGCAGGTCGTCGGCTTTCTGTCGATGGTCGACCGCCGCAAGAAGGCCCATCGCGATTTCACCGAACGGCTGCCCAACGATCACGCGTCCGTCGTCCCCGAGGCGATCCCGAGTCGGGTGGCGATCGAGCAGATGGCCGAAGAGCGCGCACCGGTGCCGGCGTTCGCGCCGGCCAGCTCCGCGACCGCCGCCTACGAGGCGCTCTGGGCACGGGTGCAGTCTTGCCTGATCGGCACCGGCTGACGCCCACAGCACGAATCACGTGGATGCCCGTCGGCGATCACCGCCAGCACCGCCAGATGGCGCTGCTCCGTCACGCTCATCTGCCTCATCGAGGGAGCGTCAAGGATCAGCCGGAACAGCTGTCAACCATCAGCCGCACCACTGTCGCGGAGCACCCGAAGCTCCGTGGTCAAGCATCAGGCGAAACAAGACACGAACACCGGTGGGGCGGGTGGGGCTCGAACCCACGACCCAGGGATCATGAGTCGCGCGGACCGCGTGTCGGCGGTGATCAGCCGTGACCGTGCGCGTGCGTCTCCACAGGTCAGCTCCCCGCGGCAGTCCGCGGCCGTTCGCTTGAGAACGGGTGCTGCTCGCGCGTTCGTGCCCACCGAGTGCCCATCCGGCAGGTGGCGGGATTGAGTTCGACGGCGACAGCTGCGCCTTGAACCGCCCCGGGATTGATGGAGGCTTCCAACCACCGAAGGATGGAAGTCATGGCGGCACCGCGGAAGCACCCCGACGAGCTGCGTGAGCGGGCGATCCGCTTCGCGCTCGATCTGGTGGAGGGGCCGGAGAGGCTGAGCGTCAATGCCGCGTGCAAGCGGGTCGGCGAGCGTTTGGGATCGTGCCGGACTCGCTGCGGAACTGGGTGCAGCAGGCCCGCATCGACGCGGGCAGCGCGCCGGGTCTGACGACCGACGAGCGGGCGCGACTGGCCGAGCTGAGCGGGAGAACCGTGAGCTGTGCCGGGCCAACGCGATCCTCAAGAGCGCGTCGGCTTTCTTCGCGGCCGAGCTCGACCGGCCATCTCAGCGCTGATCGACTACATCGACCAGCACCGCAAGGAGTTCGGAGTCGAGCCGATCTGCCGCACGCTCACCGAGGCGGGCGCCGCGATCGCTCCGAGCACCTACTACGCCGCACGGTCCCGACCACCCTCGGCGCGGGCCGTGGCCGATGAGCAGCTCAAGGTCGAGATCGTCCCGGGTGCATGCGGCCAACCTCGGCGTCTACGGTGTCCGCAAGGTCTGGCCTCAGCTGAACCGGGAAGGCATTCGGGTCGCTCGCTGCCGGGTGGAGCGGCTCATGCGCCAGATCGGCCTGGCCGGCGCGGTCCGCGGCAAGGTCAAGCGCACCACCGTGCCGGCCGACGTCGCCGCCCGCCCCGGTGACCTGGTCGACCGGACGTTCTCCGCGCCGGCGCCGAACCGGCTGTGGGTGGCCGATCTGACCTACGTGGCGACCTGGTCGGGCTTCGTCTACGTCGCCTTCGTGATGGACGTGTTCTCTCGCCGGATCGTCGGCTGGCGGGCGTCGACCAGCCTGCGCGCGGACCTGGCCCTCGACGCGCTCGAGCAGGGCCTGTGGACCCGAGCCCGGGACGAGCAGGAGGTCAGTGGCCTGATTCACCACTCCGACCGCGGCGGGCCCTACGTCGCAATTCGCTACACCGAACGCCTCGACGCCGCCGGCGCGGTCCGGTCGGTGGGCAGCAAGGGCGACTCCTACGACAACGCCGCCGCCGAATCCCTCATCGGCCTCTACAAGACCGAGCTGATCCGCCGCCGCGGGCCCTGGAGAGGTCTCGACGACGTCGAGCTCGTCACGCTGGAGTACGTCGACTGGTTCAACCACCGCCGGCTGCATGGCGCCTGCGGCGACATCCCACCGATCGAGTACGAGGACAACCACTACCGATCAATCGCCGGCCTCACCGAGGACGTTCCGGCCGAACCGAGCCTCCACTGGTCGCGGGGCGGTTCAGGCCGTGTCGGATCACGGTTCCGACCACCCCGCCGTCCTCACGGCGCATCATCAGCCGGTGTGTCCCACGTCGTCCGCGCTCTCGGGCTCGTCTGCGCCCTCGTGCTGACGGGTCTGACCGGCTGCTCGGGCGAGCGGGAGCGTCGCCTGATCTGGGAGGACCAGTTCCACGGACCCGCCGGCTCGTTCCCTGACCGGTCGAGCTGGACGGCGGAGCTTGGGGGCGGCGGCTGGGGCAACAATGAGGTGCAGACCTACACGGACGCACCCGAGAACGTGGCGCTGGACGGCGACGGGCACCTCGTGCTCTCGGCGCGGCTGGGGGACATGGGGGAGTGGACGTCGGCGCGGATCACGACGTTCGGCCGGCGCGTGGCGCACGAAGGTCTGGTCGAGGTTCGCGCCAAGCTCCCCGCGGGGGCCGGCATCTGGCCCGCCGCGTGGACCCTGGGTCAGGACATCCAGGAGGTCGGCTGGCCGCGGTGCGGGGAGATCGACCTGGTCGAGTCGTTCGGGGAGGCCGGCGAGGCGCTGCAGACGGTCCACGGGCCCCGCGCCGACTCCGGACACTGGCAGCGCGGCGTCCGTTCGCCCGTGCCGGAGCCGCTGTCCGCCGGCTTTCACACCTACAGCGCGGACTGGACCGGCGACCGGATCGTGTTCGCGATCGACGGCCGGGAGACCGGCGCGGTGTCGACCGGGGACCTGCCCGCGGATGGCACATGGCCCTTCGACGGACCGCAGTACCTGCTGTTGAACGTCGCGGTCGGTGGGGACCTTCCCGGCCCCCCCGACGCGTCCACACCGCGGGTGGCGTCCATGGTCGTGGACTGGGTCCGCTTCCGCGCCTGAGCCGACCCCGCCGCGGCGTCCGGAGGGCCCTCGAGGACGCACGCCGCGACGCTGCGTGACCGCCCGGGCCCGCAAAGGAGTGTTGGAGTCGTCCGATGCCTGGGTAGGTAGCGAATGCAGGACGACGGTGGGTGACGTCGCTCGCGACGTCCGCCTGCTGACGGGACGTCGGGCACGCACCCCTGATCCGGACGACGACGGTGTCGCCGGACCCGAACCCTACCGGGCCGGCCACCGAACGAGACACGGGGTGCAGTGCAATGACGGTCGATCGCGCGAGAGAGCTGGTCGGGGTGCCGCCCGGGATGGACGAACGGCGACAGCCTGGCCGGCTGTACGGGCGCGAGTCGTCCGAGATCGCCGGGGAGCTGCAGCCCTCCGCTGCGGTCATCCGGTTCCGCGACGTGCTGACGCGCCGCCAGTGGTGGGCGATGGTGGCCGCCGGCTGCCTGCACATTGCCACCTCCGTCGCGCTGCTGGCGTACGTCCTCTGGCCCTCCCACCTGCCCCTGCTCCCCGCCGGGCGGCCGGTCGTCGGCGTGCTCACGGTCGTCGGCCTGGTCGTATTGGTGGTCCTGCAGCTGATCGCCGGCTTCAGAACCGCGGTGACAACCTGGTTCCTCGCCAACGCCCAGGACCCGATCCCGATGCGGCCCCATCCCGGCCTCCGGGTCGCGGTGCTGACCACGATCGTCCCGGGCAAGGAGCCGCTGGAGCTGGTCATGGCCACGCTGCGAGCCATGACCCGGATCCGCCACGACGGACAGCGGGACGTCTGGTTGCTCGACGAGGGGGACAGCCCCGAGGTCCGGGAGCGGTGCGCGGAGCTCGGCGTCCATCATTTCAGCCGCAAGGGCGTCGAGCGGTGGAACCAGCCCTCCGGCCCGTTCAAGGCCAGGACCAAGCACGGCAACCACAACAGCTGGCGCGAGCAGCACGCCGCCGACTACGACGTCGTGGCGCAGATGGACCCCGACCACGTCCCGTTTCCGCACTTCCTGGAGCGGACCCTGGGCTACTTCGCCGACCCCGACCTCGGGTTCGTCGTAGCCCCCCAGGTCTACGGCAACGTGGACGAGTCCTTCGTGGCGCGCGGGGCGGCGCAGATGTCCTACATCTTCCACGGCATCACCCAGCGCGGCGCCAACCGGTTCGGCGCCCCGATCCTCATCGGCACCAACCACCTGTACCGGCCCAGCGCCTTCGAGGTCATCGGGGGGTATCAGGACAGCATCATCGAGGACCACCTGACCGGCATCGCCCTCTACGGCAGCCGCAACCCCGCGACGGGGAACCACTGGAGGGGCGTCTACACACCCGACGTCCTCGCGGTCGGGGAGGGGCCGGCCACCTACAGCGACTGGTTCAGCCAGCAGAAGCGCTGGGCCTACGGGATCTGGGAGGTCATTCGGCAGCACTCCTTCCGGGCCATCCCGCGGATGCCCCGCCGGAGCCAACAGCTCTCCTTCGCCACCCTGCAGACGCACTACCCGCTGATCGCGTTCAGCTGGCTGGGCGGCATCCTGCTCTTCGCGCTCTATCTCGTCGGCGGCATCTCGGTCACCCGGCTGCCACTCGGGGCGTGGCTCGGGCTGTTCCTCGCCAACGTCGTCCTCGGATACCTGCTGTTCCGGTTGATGGGCCGCTTCAACCTCGCCGAGCATGAGCGCACCAGTTGGAACCTCTCCGGCCTCGCCCTCGACCTCGTCACCGGGCCGGTGTTCAGCGCCGCGGCGGTGGCCCAGCTGGCCGGCCGGCCGCTGGTGTACGTCGTCACCGCCAAGGGAACGGCCGCCACCGGGGACACCTGGCGCACCTTCCGGTCGCAATTACTGTGGCTCGGCGTCTCGCTGGCCTCCATCGCCACCGGGCTGGCCCTGCACCACGACTACCCCACACTGCTCTTCTGGGCCGCGACGGTGGCACTCATCTGCGCCGCGCCGTTGGTGCAGGTGGCCACCACGCGCCTCATCTGCTCGGTACGAGAGCGGCGTGCCCAGAGCCGGTACGGGACGCGCCTCGGCCAGGTCCTCGTCCGCGAGGAGGCGCTCAGTGTCGCGCAACTCCAGTCTCTGCTGGCGCTGCAGGCGAACGCTGACGGCAGGTGGACCCGGCTCGGTGACCTCGCCTACGCCCACGGCATGGTCACTCGGGCTCAGATCGCCAGTGCGGTGTACTCGACCACACCGCCACGGGGCCGTGGGCAGCACCGCCCCCCGGGCGAGGACGCCGCCTACTCCCGGTCGTAACGCCGGGCCCTGTTGCGGCCGACGTGGCTCCGCTGCGCGACCTTCGGGTAGGTGGCGGACCTTGTACGTGGAGCGGGTGACCGGGATCGAACCGGCATGGCCAGTCCGGAAGGCGGGGCGCTGAACTGTGTCTTGGCTGGTCAGCGGCTTGCCGCAGCACCAGCGACACCGTTCATGACCTATTCATGACCTTTTCATGACCTATCGCTCTGAGGTGGTCCCTCGTCCGGCTGCTCGCCTACACGGGGCTCCGCTTGGGCGAGATGGCGGCCCTGTGGGACGGAGGTTGGAGGCGTGGTCGCGTTCGGCAGCCCGAAGACCCACCAGCAGCGGACCGTCCCCGTTCCTGCCGTCCTCCTCGAGCCGTTGGCCCGGCGGTCCGCCGGCAAGCGCGCCGACGACCTGGTGCTGACCTCACCCGAGGGCGGCGTGCTCCGGTCCGGCACCTTCCGGCGCCGAGTCTTCGCCCCGGCCGCTACTGCAGCGGGACGGGAGGATCTCAGTCCCCACGATCTCCGCCACACCGCGGCGAGCCTCCTCGTGGCGAGCGGCGCGAACGTCAAGGCGGTCCCGCGGATGCTCGGCCACGCCTCCGCCGCGATGACCCTGGACGTCTACTCCGGCCTCTTCGACGACGACCTCGGCGCCCTCGCCGAACGCATGGATGCCGCCCACGCCGCCCACATCTCGGCGCATCCTGTGGGCGTCTTGTGGGCGCGGGGCAAGAGCCCCGATCTGACACCGACGCCAACAAGGCGCTGACCAGCACGACCACCGGTGGGGCGGGTGGGGCTCGAACCCACGACCCAGGGATTATGAGTCCCATGCTCTGACCGGCTGAGCTACCGCCCCGATGTGCGGCCGACCCCAACTCAGCGTCGACCGGGCACCGCACTCGATCGGCCACGCATCGTCTGTCCACGCCGCGTGAACGCGCCCGAATGAGTGCTCCCAGGATAGGGGCACCGCTCCTGGCGATCCGCACCTGCTGGAGCACCGGCGGCGGACGCGCCGCCGTCCCCTGACTCGGCGCACCATCCGGGGGACGGCCGGCGCTCCGACACCGCCACCTGCGCCCGCTCGGCCACTCCGCGCGTCTCACTCACCGACGCCTGCGCCCCGCGGTCATGACGCGAGATCGACGAGGAGTTCGGCGTCGTTGCACGCGTGTTCGCTCCTCGTGGGCCTCGTCGCGCCGCAGCGATCAGAGCGTCTTCATACCGAGTTCACGAACAACGAACTCGCGCCACGATCCGGCGCTCACAAGAAGTGCCTCCGCGTGCTGGTCACGCCACCAGGTACTTCTGCGCACCGCACGGTGCGCTGAGAAAGGACAGATCATGCACACTCGCACCCTCGCCGCGGCCGCCACGCTCGCACTCGGCGCGACGGTCGGACTTGCGTCCCCCGCGGCCGCTCAGCCGAATCAGCAGGGCCTGATCAACGTCAACATCTCCGACCTCGTGGTCCAGATACCGGTCGCAATCGCCGCCAACATCTGCGACGTCAACATCGCCGTGCTGGTCGCGGATCTGGTCGACGACGCGGCGAACTGCAACGCCGAGGCCACCCCCGACGCTGATGCCGAGATCACGACCACCGACGGCGGAGCCCCCCCTACTCAGGACGGTCTGGTCAACGTCAACGTCTCCAGCATCAACGTGCAGGCCCCCATCGGCGTCGTCGCCAACGTGTGCGACGTGAACGCCGCAGTCCTCGTGAACCTCGTTGCCGACGCTTCAGCACCGTGCGAGGGAAGCGCCGACCCGGATTCGACGATCACCCTGAACTGATCGACATTGTCTCGTCAGACATGCGCACCGTTCGTGACCGGGCGGTGTGGCCCAGCGTCTGCTGAGGACGGCGGGATGGTCCGGTCGACCGGAGGGTCGGCCGGACCATCCCGCCCCAGCGGTGGTCGACCAGGCTGCCCTGGGCGTCCGGCGCGGGCCCGGTCGAGTGGGAACAGCCGACAACCGGTCGCTGGGGCGGTGTGTCCGCCTCAGGAGGCGGTCCCGATCGCGTCGATCGCCGTCATGGCCTGGTCGCGCTGCGCGTCGGAGATCGGAGCCGAACCGGCCACCTCGGCCGCGGCGTCCTGCCCCTCCTCGCTCACCACGTAGCCCATGAAGTCCGCGACCAGCTCGGCGGTCCGCGCGTCGGCGTACTCGACGCAGCCGAGGTGGTAGCTGACCAGGACGATCGGGTACCGGCCGGCCTCGGTCGTGGTGCGGTCGAGCTCGACGGCGAAGGAGAACTCGCCGCGGCCCTCCAGGCGGGAGGCGTTCTCCACCACGGCGGCGGCGGCCTCGGGGGAGGGGGCGACGAACTCCTCGCCGACCCCGATCCGCGCGACGCCGAGGTCACCGGCCTGGGAGAGGTCCGCGTACCCGATGGTGCCGACGCCGCTGCGCACCGCGGCCACGACGCCGGAGTTGCCCTGGGCGGCCTCCCCGCCGGCCACCGGCCACTCGCCGTCGGGCTCGTGCGGCCAGGCGTCCCCGCCCGTGGCCGCCAGGTACTCGGTGAAGTTCTCCGTGGTGCCGGACTCGTCGCTGCGGTGCACCGGCGTCACGGCCAGGTCGGGCAGCGGTGCGCCCGGGTTGTCGGCGGCGATGGCCGGGTCGTCCCAGCGGGTGATCCGCCCGGCGAAGACGGCCGCCAGCGTGGTGGGGGAGAGGGCGAGCTCGTCGAGGCCCGGAGCGGTGTGGACGACGGCGATCGGCGAGATGTAGTTGGGCAGCTCGAACACCCCCGCGGGGCCGCAGCGGGCCGCGGCCTCGGCGAGCTCCTCGTCGTCCAGTGCGGCGTCCGACCCCGCGAAGTCGATGCCGCCGGTCAGGAACTGTTCCCGCCCGCCGCCGGAGCCGACCGGGTCGTAGTCGACGGTCACCCCCGGCTGGACGGCGGAGTAGCCCGCGGTCCAGCCCTGCATGGCCGCCTGCTGGCTGCTCGCTCCCGCACCGACGATCGCACCCGCCAGGTCGCCGGCCGCGGCGCCGGCCCGGTCGCGCTCGTTCGGCGGCACGTACCCGGCGACGGCGACGACGGCGGCTCCGACCGCCAGCGCGCCGATCCCGGCCGCGACCTTCCTCCGGGCAGTCACACACGCCTTCCGCGATCCGGGGCCCGGGCGATCGTCCCCGGGGCGCTGTCGCCGACCCTAGGCGGTCGGCTCCGGGTCCACTCGCCGGCGACCGGAGTCGGGCCGCTCGCCCGGGCGTGGCGGCCAGACGTGTCCGGGATCTCACCGGGGGGTGCCGACGCGCACTGTCGGTGACGACGCGGCCGCGCAGCCTCCTCCCTTCCGCCGGGCTCCGCCACCCGTGTCGGGGCAGGTGGGTGGTGCGGTCCCGGCAGGAGTGACGGGTGTGGCACCGTGATCACCCGTCAGCAGTCAGGCTGTGACCGCACGTAGTCGATCCTCACCCCTTCGGGCAAGGAGGCGCACCGTGTGTGTTACCCGATCGTGACCGGTGGCCCTCACGCGTAGTAGCTTTCCTGACGGCCCAGCCGGGCTCCGCCTCCCGACAACCGGGGGGCCTCGGCCGGGCCCCGCCGAACCGCCCGACGTCCCTCCGGGGATCGAGGGGGGACCGGGGACCCACCGTTCCACTGGGGTGAGTCCTGCCTGCGCACGGGGCGCAGGCGGGTAGGGCGCCGTCCGGCCCGAACCCGTCAGCTAACTCGGTAGGCGGCCGCGAGGATGGGAGAACCGTCGCCTTGGCGACCCTGCACCGCCTGCACACCGAGCTCGACCGACCGACCTCCGTCCGCCGTCGCCTGCGCTCTCCGCGCCGGGCCCTCGTCGTCGGCGCCGTCCTCGCCGGCCTCCTGGTCGGCGCGCCCGCGGCCGTCGCCGCCCCCGTCACCCCCGCAGCCTCCGAGCAGGAGCAACTCGCGGCTGACGTCGCCCGCATCGAGGGCGAGGTCAAGGCCGCCGAGGAGCAGCTGCAGCGCATGACGGTCGAGGCCGAGGCCGCCGCCGACGCCGCCCTCGTCGCCCGTGCCGAGCTCGCCGCCGGCCAGGCCGAGGCCGAGGCCACCGCGGCCGAGCTGGCCGAGGCCCGGGCCGCGGTCGCCGGTGCCGAGGAGGCCATCGCCGACCTCAGCCGCCAGGCCTACATGGGCGGCGACCAGCGCTACGGCGACGTCGAGCTGCTGCTCGACGCCGAGAGCCCCACCGAGCTGCTGCAGCAGGCCGCCACCATGGAGGTCATCGGCGACCACCGGTCCGACCGGCTGGCCGAGTTCCTCTCCGTCGAGCAGCGGGTCGCCGACGCCGACCGTGCCGCGCAGGCCGCCGTCGTCCGGCTCGACGAGCTCGCCCGCGCCGCCGACCAGGCCGAGGCGGCGGCGAACACCCACCTCGCCGAGGCGCAGGCCGAGTTCGACGCCCGCGCCGCCGAGAAGGCCCGCCTCGAGGAGGAGCTCCGCCAGGCCGGTGAGCGGATGCTGGCCGCCCAGGGTGCCGCCGACCCGGGCGCCGCCTGGGGCGAGCGCCAGGCGCAGGCGCAGACCCTCGCCAGCGCCGCCACGACGTCCGGCATGCCGACCTCCGGGCGCCTCACCTCCTGCTACGGCGCGCGCTGGGGCACCATGCACCAGGGCGTCGACATCGCCGCCCCTATCGGCACCCCGATCTACGTCCCCGAGGGCGGCGTCGTCCTGCAGGCCGGCCCGGCCAGCGGCTTCGGCCAGGCGGTCTACGTCCAGCACGGCGACGGTCAGATCACCCTCTACGGCCACGTGAACCGGTTCTTCGTCAGCGCCGGCCAGGTGGTCACCGCCGGGCAGCAGATCGCCGAGGTCGGCAACAAGGGCCAGTCCACCGGACCCCACCTGCACTTCGAGGTGCACCAGGGCGGTCTGTACGAGAACCGGGTGAACCCGATGCCGTGGCTCAGCGCCCACGGCATCGACCTCGGCGGCTCCTGCTGAGCCCGACCGCATGACGGAGGGCCCCGCACCGATCAGTCGGTGCGGGGCCCTCCGTCGTCGCGGGACCAGCCGGGTCAGGCGGCGTCGAAGCCGGCCCGGTCGACCCTGCGGTGGTACCGGGTGCCGAGCCGTCCGCCGAGGACCGCACCGAGCAGCGTGGCGAGCAGGACCGCCACGAGGGCGATGATCCCCGCCGTGGTGGCCGTTCCCTCGTCGATCGGGATCCGCGGCAGGTTCAACTGCTGCAGCACGTTGTACTCCGACCCGAGCACGACCCCGGCGACCGACAGGGCGATCACGACCAGGAGTCCGATGACCCAGACTGCGATCCCCTGCCGGACGCCGTCGAACCGGGCCATGCGGCCGGCCACGTAGCCGCCGGCGAGGTACGCGAGGAAGAGGACCACCAGCAGTGCGATGCCGCCGGCGATGCCGATGGTGTCGGCCTGCTGGGTGGCCTCCTCGGTGCTGGGGATGCCCTGGGTGAGGCCGAGGGCGACGCCTGCGGCAGAGAGCAGCGCGACGAGCAGGACGGCGAGGCCGTTGGCGGACAGCCAGCCGAAGAAGGCCGCGCCCCACTTGATGCCGCCGAAGCGGTCGTGCTGGGCGTCGACGGCGTTGCGCGCCGGGCCGCGCGTGGCCGACGCGCCGTGGTCAGTGGTGGACATGGGTCTCCTGGGAGGGGTGGGAGCGGGAGGTCGTGCACCGGGGGGCCGGGTGGGGTGTGCTGCCACCCGGCCCCGAGGGTCGGTCAGTGGCGGCGGGTCTCCTCGACGCCGTCCGCCTCGATCCGCTCCTCGCGCACCTGCTCGCTCACCGTCTGCTGCTCGGTCACGGTCTCGGTGTCCAGGCGCACCCGCTCGACCGGCACGGCCTCCTTCGCCACGACCGGGCGCTCGGCGTGGAGGGTGACCTCGTGCTCCTCCTCGCTGATGGCGGGGCCGTCCATGGCGTTGCCGACGTTGCCCTCGGTGATCGGCTCGCGCTCGACCCGGACCTCCTCGCGGGAGACCGGCACGGTCTCGGTCACGTTCTCGGTGACGACGTACTTGCGCAGCCGGGCGCGGCCGACCTCCTCGGTGCGCGTGCCGACGGTGAGCCGCTCCTCGGAACGGGTCATCGCGTCGTCCGTGGTCGGGCCGGAGGTGTCGTGGCCGACCGGGTGGTCGACCACGCCGTCACCGTCGACGTCCCGGCCCCCGGCCGCGGGCGTGCCGGTGTCGCCGATGCCGTAGTGGCGGTACAGCTCCGACTCCTCGGTGGCCGAGAGGTGCCCCGAGGCGACGTCGACGTGCGGGGCGTTCTTGACCCGGTCCTTGTCGAAGGGCACGCGGAGGTCCTCGCCCGCGAGCTCCGCCTGCGCCAGGGGGACGAAGGCCTCCTTCGTGCCGAACAGGCCGGTCCGAACGCTGGCCCACTCGGGGCGGCCGGTCTCGTCGTCGAGGAAGACCTCCCCGACCGTGCCGAGCTTGCTGCCGTCCGTGGCGTACGCCGTGCTGCCGATGACGCGTCGAACGTCCTGGTCCGTGATCATGGGGGGCTCCTCGGCCGTGGTGAAAGGTGCGCCGCAGAATTGCGGTCAATGAGATGCGACGCCGTGAAGTTGTTCGCAACAGCGTCTGCGATGGTGGTGCCCCGGGTGATTACGACGTAAACCGACCTCGTCGGGGATGTCGTCGTGTCAGCGCCGGCCGCGCAGCCGCCCGAGCAGTCCGCCCACGCCGCCGAGGGTCTGGGCGGCGAGCTGCAGGATCGGCCCGCCGGGGATGCCGGGCGCGGCCTGCACGATCGGCGCGAGGGTCAGCAGGCCGCCGAGCTCGTGCACCTTCAGCCGCCGCCGGGCCAGCGCCACGACGGGGTTCACCCGCCCGGACGCCGCCTCGAGCAGCAGGTCGGCCGCCGCCTCCACCGCGGTGCCGCTCGCCTCGCCCGGGGCCACCCGGCGCACGGTCCAGCCGTCGCCGTCCGCGGCGAACCGCCAGCCGCCCTCCGGCGTCGCGAGGGTGGCGCCACCGGTGATCCCCTCGGCCGCCGCCAGTGCCCCGGTGACGTCCGCCAGAGCCGCCAGGCCGGCCTGCAGGACCGGGGCCTGCACCGGGGGAGCGCCCAGGGGTACCAGGTCCAGTCCGTGCACCGCCAGCTCGTACGCCTGTCCCAGGACGACGCTGAGCAGCGGCAGCCGGCCCACCACGGCCAGGGCCGGGGCGGTGTCGAGCTCGCGCGGCTCCTCGGCGAGGTAGCGGGCGGTCGCCTCGCGGTTGCGCCGCAGCGCGTCGAGCACCTCCTCCCGGGAGGCGTCGCGGTGCGCCGCGGTCACGCGCGCGTTGGTCGCGTCGACGTCCGGGGGAGTGCCCCCGCCGCCCGCGCGGGCAGAGGCGATGAGGTCGGCCAGGGCGGTGTGGTCGTCCCAGCAGCCGAGGTGCACGCAGACCTCGTGCGCCCGCCAGCCCGGTAGCCGGGTCGGCCGGTCGAGGTCGACGGCGGCGGCCTGGTCGAGGAAGGCGTCCCACGCGGGCAGCACCATCCCCGACACCTGGTCGCGGCCGGCGTCGGCCATCCCCTGGGAGCTCGGCATGCGCCGCCCCTACCCGGCCGCGTCGACGGGCAGGCATGACGTGCGTCGCACGCCGCGCTCTTGTCCGGCGACGGCGGTCCGCGCCAGCCTGACCGCATGACACGGAGCGGCACCACCCGCGGCACCGTCATCCGCTGGGACGACGACCGGCGAGCCGGGCTGATCGAGGCACCGGACCTCCCCGGCGACTGCTGGGTCGACGCCGCCGTCGTCCACGGGCCGACCAGCACCCTGCGGGCCGGTCAGGTCGTCGACGTGGACTGGAGCGAGCCCGGCGTCGAGGGGCTGCCGTTCCGGGCGACCCGGGTGGTGCCGCGCGAGGACCTCCAGGCCTCGTTCGGCGCCTGACCCGCGTCCGGTGCGGCGTGTCGAACTCGTCACGCACCGTGGCTGTCGTTACCGTGTGTCACAACCGGTCTGCGGGTGTGGACGTCGACCGGCCGCGTCGCGGGGTCCCGAGCGTGCGCTCCGAACGCGGGGCACGGAAGCCGCGGCGGATGGGTGGACGGCGGTGTCGTCACCGTGGTATGGCCGCTGACCAGCACATAGTGGTCACTCCCGTGACCAAGCGTCACATGTGACCCATCCGCCTCCTCCGCACTGGCGCGAGGGGGTGACCATCGTGCAGACTGTTGACGGGACCCCTGGTCCGAGGCCGCCGAACACAGCCTGTCACCGAATCGATCGTCCGTTGGGGAAGACGAGACCGATCGAGTCGATGGAGGTGCCCCGTGCAACGACGGTCTACCCAGGGTGTCGTCTTCGTGCACGCGTGCCCGAAGGCGCTCTGCCAGCACGTCGAGTGGGCGCTGGAACGCGTCGTCGGCGCGCCGGTCTCCCTGTCGTGGGCCGACCAGCCCGCGGCACACGGTTCCTACCGTGCCGAGGTCGCCTGGACCGGTTCGCCCGGGACAGGCGCCAAGCTCGTCGCTGCGCTCCGCGCGTGGCCGATGCTGCGCTTCGAGGTGACCGAGGAAGCCAGCCACGGCAACGACGGTGAGCGCATGTCGTACGTGCCC
Source organism: Geodermatophilus sp. CPCC 205761 (assembly GCF_051383655.1). Taxonomy (NCBI): domain Bacteria; kingdom Bacillati; phylum Actinomycetota; class Actinomycetes; order Geodermatophilales; family Geodermatophilaceae; genus Geodermatophilus; species Geodermatophilus sp. CPCC 205761. The sequence goes on along the minus strand of NZ_JALPKQ010000012.1, from coordinate 109,727 downwards.
GGCCACGGTGTCTTCCGCGCGCCCATGAGCGCCAACGGTGATCTCGTCGTCAGCGAGCAGCAGTTGCGCCACCTCGCTGCCACGGCCGGCTCCATCGAGGCGTTCCGCCACGGCGTGGACGAGCTGCTCGGTGCCGCCTGGGACGCCGATCTCGAGGTCTACCGCCATGCCGGCGACGGCAGTCCGGTCACCTGGCTGCACCAGGTGGTCTAGGTCACGATCCGACTACGACGGCCGGGTGCCCCCCGCACTCCCGTCGTAGGCTGAGGCCGGTCCGTCCGGACGTCGTCGGGGAAGCGGCGTCCGGGCGGCCCAGCGCACAGAAGAAGCAGCGGGCCCGGCTCCTCCGCGGAGGTGCCGGGCCCCGTCGCGTCCCGGTGTGTCAGAGAGGGATGTTGCCGTGCGCCCCGCGGCCGGCGGGGGCGGCGGCCAGTGCGGTGACCAGCCGGCGCCGGGTCCGCGACGGGTCGACGACCTCGTCCACGACGCCGATCTGCAGCGCCCGGTTCACGCCGCCGGCGATCCGCTCGTGCTCGGCGGCGAGGTGCGCGTGCAGCGCCTCGCGCTCGGCCGGGGGGACGGCCGCCAGTTTCTTGCGGTGCAGGATGCCGACGGCGGCCTTGGCGCCCATGACGGCGACCTCGGCGCCCGGCCAGGCGAACACCGCGGTCGCGCCCAGCGAGCGGGCGTTCATCGCGATGTACGCCCCGCCGTAGGACTTGCGGGTCACCAGCGTCACCCGCGGCACCACAGCCTCGGCGAACGCGTGCAGCAGCTTCGCGCCCCGGCGGACCACGCCGTCCCACTCCTGACCGACGCCGGGCAGGTACCCGGGCACGTCGACCAGCACCACCAGGGGGACCCCGAAGGCGTCGCACATCCGCACGAAGCGGGCGGCCTTCTCGGCCGAGGAGGAGTCCAGGCAGCCGCCCAGGCGCAGCGGGTTGTTGGCGATCACGCCGACCGTGCGCCCGGCCAGCCGGCCGAGCGTGGTGACGACGTTGGGCGCCCAGCGCGGGTGCAGCTCCAGGCCGGCGCCGTCCAGGACGGCGGCGACCAGCGGCTTGACGTCGTAGGCCCGCTGCGGCTGCTCGGGCAGCAGGGCGCGCAGGTCGACGTCCGGCTCGCCGTCGGCCGGGGCGAACCTCCCCTGGGCGGCGAGGAGGCCGACCGCCTCGCGGGCGGTGTCGAGGGCACCCTGCTCGGAGTCGGCGACCACGTGGACGACGCCGCTGCGCCGGCCGTGCGTGTCCGGACCGCCGAGCCGCTCCATGTCGACGTCCTCGCCGGTGACCGAGCGGACCACCTCGGGGCCGGTGACGAACACCCGGCCGGCCGGGCCCATGATCACCAGGTCGGTGAGCGCCGGGCCGTACGCGGCGCCCCCTGCGGCCGGCCCGAGGACGACGGAGATCTGCGGGACCCGGCCCGACGCCCGCACCATCGCCGCGAACACCTCGCCCACCGCGTGCAGCGCCGTGACCCCCTCGGCCAGGCGCGCACCCCCCGAGTGCCAGACCCCGACCACCGGCAGACGCTCGCGCAGCGCGGTGTCGATCGTGTCGACGATGTGCCGGCAGCCGTCGAGGCCCATGGCGCCGCCCATGACGGTCGCGTCGGTGCAGTACGCGACGGCCGGGCTCCCCGACACCGTGCCCCGGGCGGCCAGGACACCCGAGTCGTCCCGCGGGATCAGCAGCGACAGGGAGCCGGGGTCGAACAGGCGCCCGAGGCGGTCGGCCGGATCCCGCGGGTCGGGGGCGGTCGGGGCGGGGACGACGGACAGGGCAGTCACGGGACCTCCGGGGCCTCGGGCGCGCGGGATCGGGGGGCCTGGGCAGGCGGCACCGCTGGGCCGGCCCGGTCGGGCCGACCCAGGAGACGGTGCTCGGGGTCCTTCTTCAGGCGGTGGTGAAGACCAGCGCGATGTTGTGGCCGCCGAAGCCGAAGGAGTCGTTCACCGCGGCGGTGAGCTGGGCGCGCCTGGGCTCCCGGCGCACGATGTCGAGGGCCTGGACGGAGGCGTCGTCGTCCGGGTCGTCGAGGTTCGCCGTCGCCGGCACCACCTGCTCGCGCAGGGCGAGGATGGTGAAGACCGACTCCAGTGCCCCCGCCGCGCCGAGCAGGTGGCCGGTCTGGCTCTTGGTGGCCGTGACGAGGACGTGCTCGCCGATGGTGTTGCGGATGGCGGCGGCCTCGGCTGTGTCACCGACCGGGGTGGACGTGGCATGCGCGTTCACGTGGCCGATGTCGGCCGCGGTGAGTCCGGCGTCGCGGATGGCCGCGGCGATCGCCCGGCCGGCACCCTCGCCCTCCGGGTGCGGGGCGACCAGGTCGTAGCCGTCGGCGGTACCGCCGGCGCCGGCCAGGCGGGCGTGCACCCGGGCCCCGCGGGCCTTCGCGGCGTCGGCGCGCTCCAGGACCAGGGCGGCCGCGCCCTCGCCGAGCACGAAGCCGTCGCGGGCCTTGTCGAACGGGCGCGAGGCGCGCTCCGGCTCGTCGTTGCGGGTGCTCATCGCGCGCATGGCCGCGAACCCGGCCATGGGCAGCGGGTGCACGCAGGCCTCCGCGCCGCCCACCAGCACGACGTCGGCGCGGTCGAAGCGGATCAGGTCCAGGCCCCACCGGATGGCCTCGGCGCCGGACGCGCAGGCGCTGACCGGTGCGTGCACGCCGCCCTTGGCGCCGATGGACAGGCCGACCGCGGCGGCCGGGCCGTTGGGCATGAGCATGGGGATGGTGAAGGGGGAGACCCGCTTGGGCCCCTTCTCCTCCAGGACGTCGTCCTGGCCGAGCAGGGTCAGCGCCCCACCGATGCCGGTGCCGAAGACGACGGCGACCCGCTCGGGGGCCACCCCGGCGTCGGCGGCGCCGGAGTGCCGCCACGCCTCCTCGGCGGCGACGACGGCCACCTGCTGGCTGCGGTCGAGCCGGCGGGCCCGCACGCGGTCGAGCCCCTCCACGGGGTCGGCCGCGAGCCGGGCGACGAGCTGGGCCGGGAACTCCTTGATCCAGTCGTCGGTGATCCGGCTGACCCCCGACCGCCCGGCCAGCAGGGCGTCCCAGGTGCTGGCCACGTCGCCACCCAGTGGTGTGGTGGCGCCGAGGCCGGTGACGACGACGTCGCCGACGGGCGTGCTCATGGGGATTCCTCCTGGGACGGGCGGCCGGGGGAGCCGGGTCGAGGCCCCCTGCAGGGTCCCGCCGCGAGCGTGCGAGCGGTGGGGGGCAGGGGGGTCCTTCTACTGGTTCTTCTGGATGAAGCTGATGGCGTCGCCGACGGTCTTGATGTTGCCGAGCTCGTCGTCGGGGATGGCGACGCCGAACTTGTCCTCGACCGCGGTGGCGATCTCGACCATCGACAGGGAGTCGACGTCGAGGTCCTCCGTGAACGACTTCTCCGGGGTGGCGTCGGCGGGGGCGACGCCCGCGACCTCCTCCAGGATCTCGGCCAGACCGGTCTGGATGTCCTCGCTCACGCGCGGTCCTCTCTCTCGGGTAGGCGGGAACTCCGCCGTCGGGCCCTGGTGGCCCGGTGCATGGTGGGTGCCCCTCAGGGCAGGCGGAACACCTGTCCGGCGAAGGTGAGTCCGGCGCCGTAGCCGAGGACGAGGGTCAGGTCGCCGCTCTTGGCCTCGCCGGACTCCATCAGCGCGGTCAGCGCCAGCGGGACGGAGGCGGCCGACGTGTTGCCGGCCTGCACGATGTCGCGGGCGATGACGGTCCGCTCGCCGAACCCGAGCCGCTTGGTCATCGACTCGATGATCCGCAGGTTGGCCTGGTGCGGGGCGAAGACGTCGATGTCCTGCGGGCCGACGCCCGCGGCCTCCATCGCCTCGACGAGGGTCTCGGTGAGCTTGGTGGTGGCCCAGCGGTACACCGCCTGGCCGGCCATGGTCATCGTCGAGCTGCCCGCGGCGATCTCGATCGCGTTGTGCTGGTCGCCGTCGCTGCCCCAGATCACCGGGCCGATCTGCGGCTCGTCGGAGGGACCGAGCACCGCGGCCCCCGCGCCGTCGGCGAAGATCACCGCCGTGGAGCGGTCGGTCAGGTCGGTGACGTCGGTCAGCCGCTCGACCCCGACGACGAGCGCGTGCCCGGCCGACCCGGTGCGGATCGCGTCCGCGGCCACGCCGAGGGCGTAGCAGAACCCGGCACAGCCGGCGTTGAGGTCGAACGAGCCGGGCCGCGGGATGCCCAGCCGGAACGCCACCTGCGGGCCGATGCCCGGGATGGGCGCCCGCAGGCTCGCGCTGGCCACGATCACCAGGTCGACCTGGTCGGGGGACAGGCCGCTGGCGGCCAGTGCCTTGCCGCCGGCCGCCACGGCCATGTCGACCAGGGACTCGTCCTCCGACGCCCACCGGCGCTCGGCGATGCCGACCCGGCTGCGGATCCACTCGTCGTTGGTCTCCATGACCTGGGCGAGCTCGTCGTTGGTCACCCGCCGGCGGGGCCGGTAGGCGCCCAGGCCCAGCAGTCGCGCGCCGGGCGCGCCCTCACGCAGGTTGATCCTCACTCCGCCCTCGTTCCGCTCCTCGGTCGCCGGCGCTCGTTCGGGCGTCGCGTTGGTCATTCCGCCACCTCCGGGTAGAGCCGGGCGATCGGATCCCCTGCGTCGACCAGGTCGCCGTCCTGCACCAGCCACTCGGCCAGTACCCCGTCGTAGCCCGCTGAGACCTTGACCTCCTCGCGGCGGCCGCGGATGAGGCCCAGCGGGGTCCCGGCCGGCAGCCGGCTGCCCTCGCTGACGTCGGCCGGGCTGACCGTGCCGCGCGCCGGGGAGACGACGACCCGCCAGTCGGGCAGGTGCTCGGCCTCGGCCCGGCCGCGCTCGGTGGCGATGAGGTCGCGGGCGCGGTCGAGGTCGGCCGGGCCGGTGACGGCGAGGATCTCGACGTCGGACCCCTTCCACTCCCGCTTCGCCAGCCCGGCGAGCGCCCCGGCCGGGGGCAGCTCGATGGCGGCGGTGACGCCGAGTTCCTTCATCGTGGCCAGGCAGGCGTCGAACCGCACCGGGCTGGTGACCTGGCTGACCAGCCGGTCGAGGACCGCGGCCCCGGAGGTCACCGCCGCGCCGTCGGCGTTGGAGAGCAGCAGGCGGCTCGGGTCCGCCGGCCGCAGCCCGCCGACCAGGCCCTCCAGCTCGGTCCGGGCCGGCGCCATGTACTCGGTGTGGAAGGCGCCGGCCACCGACAGCGGCACGATCCGCGCCTTGGCCGGCGGCTCGGCCTTGAGCGCGGCCAGGCCGTCGAGCGAGCCGGCGACGACGACCTGGCCGCCACCGTTGATGTTCGCGGCCACCAGGCCGTGCCGCTCCAGCGCCGCGGCCAGCTCGTCGGGGTCACCACCGAGGACGGCGGACATCCCGGTCGGCGTCATCGCGCACGCGGTGGCCATCGCCCGGCCGCGGACGGCGGTCAGCGCGATCGCCGCCTCGACGCTCAGCACCCCCGCCAGGGCGGCCGCGGTGAGCTCCCCGACGCTGTGGCCGGCGATGACGACGTCCCGGCCGCCCTGCGGCGTGTGCGCCACCGGGCCGGGGAGCCCGCCGAGCTCGCGGGCGATGAACAGGCTCATCGCGACCACGAGCGGCTGGGTCACCGCGGTGTCCTTGATGGCCTCCGCATCGCCGGTGGTGCCCAGCGACAGGAGGTCGGCGTCGGCGATCGCGCCGGCCCACCGGAAGAAGGACTCGGCACCGGGGAGCTCGAGCCAGTCGGTCAGCATCCCGGGTTTCTGCGCACCCTGACCAGGGGCGAGGACGGCCAGCACGTCCCTCACCGTGCCAGGGATCGCCGTCGCGCGCGGGTCGGAGCGGAACGAAAGCACACGGGTGCTCTTTGGAGGGTTCCTACAAGCGGACCGGGCTCACGGGGGTCGCCGTGGGGGTCCCGGTGGCGGGTGTCACACTGCCCGCGCCCGCGGGTGCGCCGGCTCAGTGCCAGAGGGAACGGTCCTGGTCGAGCGCGGCGAGGGCCAGGGCGACCTGCAGGGTCCACCCACCCCGCGGGTCGGTCGCGGACAGCCCGGTGAGCTCGAGTGCCCGCTTCAGCCGGTACCGCACGGTGTTGGGGTGGACGAACAACGCGCGGGCGCTGGCCTCCAGGTTGCCGCCGCTGGCGAGCACCGCGCGCACCGTCTCGAGCACCTCGCCGCCGGCCGCCTGCAGCCGCGCCGCCACCCGCTCGTTGAGCGTCGCCCGGGCCACCGGGTCGCCGTCCAGCGCCCGCTCGGGCAGCAGCGCGTCGGCCGGTATCGGCCGCGGTGCGCCGGGCCAGGCGGGCGCGGCGCGCAGGCCGGCGAGCGCGGCGGCCGCGGAGTCGCCAGCCTGGTCGAGCCGGTCGACGACCGGGCCGGTGACGACCGGCCCGGGCCCGAACTCGTCGCTGACCCGGTCGGCGACCGCCTCCAGCTCGTCGGACCCGCCGAGGACCACGACCAGCTGGTCGGCGTGCACCCCCACGAGCACCTCGCTGCGCAGTTGCCGGGCTGCCCGGCGGATGGCGGCGTGCGCGTCGCGGTCCGGCGGGGCGGTGCCGACCACGACGGTGACCGGGCTCATCGCCGCCCAGCCCAGTGCCGACGCGCGTCCCGACAGCTCCTCGGTGCGCTCGCCGCGGACGAGCGCGTCGACCACGAGCGCCTCCAGCCGGGCGTCCCACGCGCCCCGGCTCTCGGCGAAGCTGGCGTACACGTGCGCGGTCGCGAAGGCGACCTCGCGGCTGAACTGCAGGACCGCCACGCGCAGCGCGTCGGCGTCGCCCGGCTCGGCGACGCTGTCGACGAAGTCGTCCATCACCTCGACGGTGACCCGGATGAGGTCGACCGTGTGCTTGAGCGGCACGACGCGGGCCAGCTCGCGGGGCGCGGCGCCGAAGACCCCGCCGGTCAGCCGGGGCGGCCGGTCGGGGCTGCGGCACCACTCCACGAGCGAGGCGATCCCGGCCTGGGCGACGAGCATGACCCACGAGCGCTGGTCGGCCGGCATGGTGCGGAACCAGGGGAGGTCGTCGTCCATGCGGGCCACGGCGCGGGTGGCCAGGGAGCCCGAGGCGCGCTCCAGTCGCCGGAGGGTCCCGGCGGACGGTGGGTGGCGGTCGCCCCGGTCGGACACACCCCCAACCCTTCCACGCGACTGTCCGCCGCGGGCGGGGCGCTGGGAGAGTGGGCGGGTGGACGTGCTGCGACGGGAGCGGGCGGCTTCCGCCCGCCGGAGGGCGGTCGCCGCGATCGCCGCGGGCCTGGGCGTCCTCGGCGCGCTGGGCGCCGGGGTGCTCACCGGCTTCGCGCCGCAGGTCCGCCTGGACGAGTCGGTCAGCGAGGCGCTCTACGCCGGGGACGACCGGGCGACCGGGCACGACCTGCTGCTCGACGTCCTGACCACCCCGGGGGTCACCTGGTTCCGGGTGCTGGTGTTCCTGCCGGTGCTGTTCTGGCTGGGCACCCGCCGGGCGTGGTGGACCGCGGCCTGGGTGACCGTCGCGATCGTGACCGTCGCCCCGATCACCGTGTCGCTCAAGGAGCTGGTCGGCCGGGTCCGCCCGGCGTTCGAGGACGGCGGCCTGAGCTACGGCGGCCTCAGCTACCCCAGCGGGCACTCCTCGGGCATCGCCGCCCTGGTCACCGTCGCGCTGGTGCTGGCCTGGCCGCGCCTGGCGCCGCGGTGGCGCCGGCCGGCCGTCGTCGCCGGGGTGGCGCTGGTCGTCCTCGTGGGGCTGACCCGGATGTGGCTGGGCGTGCACTTCCTCTCCGACGTCCTCGGCGGGTGGTCGCTCGGGGTCGCATGGGCGCTGGCCGTCGCCCTCGTCTTCGGCGCGCTGCCCGGCGGCCGCGCCGCGCTGCCGCCCCGGGAGGCGCCGTGAGCGGGCTGGTGTCCGACGTCGTGCTGGAGCCGGACGACGGCTCGCTCGGACCGCTGCTGCGGATCGCCGACGACCGGCTGGCGCCCGGCACCGGCTACGGGCGGCACCGGCACCGCGCGGTCGACGTCGTCGCGGTGGTGCTGGACGGGTCGCTGCGTCACGCCTGGGGGAGCGGCGCGGTCCTGGCCGCCGGGGACGTCGCCGTCCTCCGCGCCGGCACCGGCCTCGCGCACGACGAGATCGCGGGGGACGACGGCGCGCACGTGCTGCAGACGTACCTGCGCAGCGCGATGCCCGGCGAGCCCGCGGCCCACGAGGTCCACCCCAACGCCGACGGCTGGCTGCCCCTCGACCGTCCGGACGCCCGGCTGTGGACCGAGGTGGTGGAGGCGGGGACGTGGACGACCGTGCCGCCGGGGCTGCTCGTGCTGACGGGTCCGGAGGGGACGCGGGTCGAGCGGCAGGACGGCGGCCCGGTGCACGGCCCCGCGACCGCGGTGGTGTGGCAGCTGGACGTCGGCCGGCCGGACTGGGCATCCGGGTGACGGCCGGCGAGCTGGGAGAGTGAGGTCCATGCCCACGCCCGACCTGCTCGCAGCGGCGCACGCCGACGCCGACCGGATCGTCGACCTGCGCCGCCGGCTGCACCGCCACCCGGAGATCGGGCTGCAGCTGCCTCGCACCCAGGCCACCGTGCTGGAGGAGCTGGCCGCGCTGCCGGTGGAGGTGACCGTCGGGACGACGACCACCTCCGCCGTCGGCGTCCTGCGCGGCGCCCGGCCCGGCCCGACCTACCTGCTGCGCGCCGACATGGACGCCCTGCCGGTGCACGAGGACTCCGGTCTGCCGTTCGCCTCGGAGGTGCCCGGGGCGATGCACGCCTGCGGGCACGACCTGCACGTGGCGATGCTGCTGGGCGCCGCCCGCCTGCTGGCCGAGCGCCGCGACGAGCTCGCCGGCCAGGTCGTGCTCATGCTCCAGCCGGGGGAGGAGGGCCACCACGGCGCCCGGTACATGCTCGAGGAGGGCCTGCTGCACGCCGTCCCGGAGGCACCGGTCAGCGGGGCGTTCGCGCTGCACGTCTTCGCCACCCAGCCCAGCGGCGTGGTGACCGTGCGGCCCGGGCCCATGATGGCCGCCGCCGACCACTGGCTGGTGACCGTCTGTGGCCGCGGCGGGCACGCCTCGATGCCGCACTCGGCGGCCGATCCGGTGCCGGTCGCCGCCGAGATCGTGCTGGCGCTGCAGACGATGGTGACCCGGCGGGCGCCGGTCTTCGACCCGGCCGTGCTCACCGTCGCGCACCTCACCGCCGGCTCCACCGACAACGTCATCCCCGACACCGCGTTCCTCGAGGGGACGATCCGCACGCTGTCGGCCGAGCGGCGGGCCGACATGGTGGCCGGGGTGGAGCGGGTGGCCCGGCACGTCGCCGCGGCGCACGAGCTGACGGTGGAGTTCGAGCACCGGCAGGGCTACCCGGTCACGGTCAACGACGCCGGTGTGGCCGAGGCGGTGAGCGCGACGGCCGCGGCGCTGTTCGGCGCCGAGCGCACCGCGACCGCCCGGGAACCGCTCATGGGCGCGGAGGACTTCGCCTACGTGCTGCAGCAGGTGCCCGGCGCCATGGCCTTCCTGGGGGCCTGCTCACCGGGACAGGACCCGGCGACGGCGGCCGGCAACCACTCGAACCTCGTGGTGTTCGACGAGGCGGTGCTGCCCGACGGCGCGGCCCTCTACGCGGCGATGGCGCTGCGGGCCCTGGCCGGCTGAGCGCAGGGGATCCGTCGGGGTCACGCCTCCGGATCCACTCCGGTCAGACGAGGGCCACGACGTCCGCGGCGCAGCCCCAGGAGAGCGTGACCCCGGCGCCGCCGTGCCCGTAGCAGGCCACCACCGGGCGGCCGTCCCGCTCGAACCGCTCCAGCCGGACGGTGGGCCGCCCCGGCCGCAGCCCCACCGCGCGCGACAGCACGGGGGCGTCCCGCAGCCCGGGGACCAGTGCGCGCGCCCGCGCCAGCACCGCCGCCTCGATCGCCGGATCGGGCTCGGTGCCGGTCGCCCCCTCCACGGCGGTGCCGCCGCAGACGACGTCCGAGCCGCGGGGCACCACGTAGGTCAGCCCGTCCGGGTGCTCCTCGTCCAGCAGCCAGCTGGTCAGGCCGGGGTCGGCCAGCCGCACGACCTGCCCCTGCACCGGCGTGAGGGTGTCGTCGCCGACCAGCGGACCGGAGGCCAGCCCGGCGGCCACCACGACGACGTCGCCGGGGACGTCGGCCAGCCGGTCGACCTGCCCGGGGACGACCGTCACGCCTGCGGCCCGCCCGGCCGCGGCCAGCCACGGCAGGTATCGGCGCATGTCGACCACCGGCAGCGTGCAGCGGGTGCCGGCCGGGGCGCCCGGCGGCAGCTCCGCGGAGGTCGCCGGGCGGAACCCGGGCACGCCCGGCGCCCACCAGAGGTCCGGCTCGGCGGTGCGGTGGACGACGGTCCCCGGCCGCAGGGCGATGCCGGTGGCCGCGTCGCGGGCGAGCTCGGTGAAGGTGGCGAACGAGGCGGCTCCCCAGCGCAGCACGGCGTCCTGCGGCGCCGCCCGGTAGGGGAACCAGATGGCGGCGGCCACCGCCGAGGTCGTCGCCTCGGGCGGGTCGGCGGTGTGCAGGCGCACCCGGGCGCCGGCGCGGGCCAGCGCCAGTGCGCAGGTCAGCCCGACGACCCCGCCGCCGACGACGGCCACGGACGGGCCGTCGTCGGCCGGCCCCACTGCAGGGTCCCGCCGCGAGCTTGCGAGTGGCGGGGGGCAGTGGGGTCCTTCATCAGGTGGCCGGCTGGGTGTCGGGATCGGTCTCGTCCTCCGGCGCCGCCTGCACGTCGTTGACCTGGTACTTCTCGACCGCCTGCCGCACGAGGTCGCCGTCGACCTGGCCGAGCTTGGCCAGCGACGCCAGCGTCCGGACGACGACCGACTCGGCGTCGACGTGGAAGTACCGGCGCAGCGCCGGGCGGGTGTCGGAGAGACCGAACCCGTCGGTGCCCAGCGTGGCCATCCCGCCGGGGACGAACGGCGCGATCAGGTCGGGGACGGCCTTCATCCAGTCCGACACCGCGACGACCGGCCCGGGGGCGTCCTGCAGCCGCTGGGTCACGTACGGGACCCGCCGCTCGTCGCCGGGGTGGAACAGGTTCCACTCCTCGGCGTCGTCGGCCTCCCGGCGCAGCTCGGTCCACGACGTCACCGACCACACGTCGGCCGAGACGCCCCAGTCGTTGGCGAGCAGCTCCTGTGCGCGCAGCGCCCACGGCACCGCGACGCCCGAGGCCAGCACCTGCGCCTTCGGGCCGTCGCCCTGGCCGGGGGCGTAGAGGTACATGCCGGCCAGCAGGCCCTGGACGTCGACGCCCTCGGGCTCGGCCGGCTGCGGGAACGGCTCGTTGTAGACCGTCAGGTAGTAGATGACGTCCGGCGAGCGCGAGCCGCCCAGCGGGGCGCCGGGGTCCTCGCCGTACATCCGGCGCAGCGCGTCCTTGGTGATGTGCCCGACCTCGTAGGAGAAGGCCGGGTCATAGGTGACGACCGCCGGGTTGGTGTGCGCCAGTAGGATCGAGTGGCCGTCCTCGTGCTGCAGGCCCTCGCCGTTGAGCGTCGTCCGGCCGGCGGTTGCGCCGAGCAGGAAGCCGCGGGCCATCTGGTCGCTCGCGGCCCAGAAGGCGTCGCCGGTCCGCTGGAACCCGAACATCGAGTAGAAGATGTAGATCGGGATCATCGGCTCGCCGTGCGTGGCGTACGACGTGCCGACGGCGGTGAACGACGCCGCGGAACCGGCCTCGTTGATGCCCTCGTGCAGGATCTGGCCCTGCTCGGACTCCTTGTAGGCGAGGATCAGCTCACGGTCGACGGACGTGTAGCGCTGCCCGTGCGGCGAGTAGATCTTCTGCGTCGGGAACATCGCGTCCATGCCGAAGGTGCGGGCCTCGTCGGGGATGACCGGCACGAACCGCGGGCCGAGCTCCGGGTCCTTGAGCAGCTCCTTGAGCAGCCGGACGAACGCCATCGTCGTCGCCACGTCCTGCTTGCCCGACCCGCGGCGCAGGACGTCGAACGCCTTGTCCTCCGGGGCCTTGAGCGTCTTGAACTCCGACCGGCGGCGGGGGACCGCGCCACCGAGGGTCTTCCGCCGCTCGAGCATGTACTGCATCTCGTCGGAGCCGGCGTCGGGCCGGTAGTACGGCGGCATGGTCTTGTCGAGCGCCTCGTCGGGGATCGGCAGGTACAGCCGGTCGCGGAAGGCGGCGAGGTCCTCGGCGGTCAGCTTCTTCATCTGGTGGGTCGAGTTGCGGCCCTCGAAGTGACTGCCCAGCGTCCAGCCCTTGATGGTCTTGGCGAGGATGACCGTCGGCTGGCCCTTGTGCTCGGTGGCGGCCTTGTAGGCGGCGTAGAGCTTCCGGTAGTCGTGCCCGCCGCGGGACAGGTCCCAGACGTCCTTGTCGCTCATGTTCTCCACGAGCTTGCGGGTGCGCGGGTCACGGCCGAAGAAGTGCTCGCGCACGAAGGCGCCGTCCTCGGCCTTGTAGGTCTGGTAGTCGCCGTCGGGGGTGACGTTCATGAGGTTGACCAGCGCGCCGTCGCGGTCGGCGGCCAGCAGCGGGTCCCACTCCCGGCCCCAGATCACCTTGATGACGTTCCAGCCGGCGCCGCGGAAGAAGGACTCCAGCTCCTGGATCACCTTGCCGTTGCCGCGCACGGGGCCGTCGAGCCGCTGCAGGTTGCAGTTGACGACAAAGGTGAGGTTGTCCAGCTCCTCGCGAGCGGCCAGGCCGATGGCGCCGAGCGACTCGGGCTCGTCCATCTCCCCGTCGCCCAGGAACGCCCAGACGTGCTGGTCGGAGGTGTCCTTGATGCCGCGCGAGTGCAGGTAGCGGTTGAACCGCGCCTGGTAGATCGCGTTGATCGGGCCCAGCCCCATCGAGACGGTGGGGAACTCCCAGAAGTCGGGCATCAGCCGCGGGTGCGGGTAGCTCGACAGCCCGCCGCCGGGGTGGCTGACCTCCTGCCGGAAGCCGTCCATCTGCTGCTCGCTCAGCCGGCCCTCGAGGAAGGCCCGCGCGTAGATGCCGGGGGAGGCGTGCCCCTGGAACCAGATGAGGTCGCCGCCGCCGGGGTGGTCCTTGCCGCGGAAGAAGTGGTTGAAGCCGACCTCGTACAGCGAGGCGGAGCTGGCGTAGGACGAGATGTGCCCGCCGACGGCGATCCCGGGCCGCTGCGCGCGGTGGACCATGATCGCGGCGTTCCACCGGATGTAGGAGCGGATCCGCCGCTCCACGTGCTCGTCGCCGGGGAACCACGGCTCCCGCTCCGGCGGGATCGTGTTGATGTAGTCGGTGCTGCGCAGGGCCGGCACGCCGACCTGCTGCTCCCGGCTGCGCTCCAGCATGCGCAGCATCAGGTACCGGGCCCGGCCGCGGCCGGCGTGGTCGACGACGGCGTCCAGCGACTCGAGCCACTCCTGGGTCTCGTCGGGATCGGTGTCGACCAGTTGGCTGGGGAGCCCGTCGGTGATGACCGCGCGGGCCTTGCCTGCATCGCGGGCGGGATCCCCGTCCGACTGCTGCGGTGCGCTCATGGGCACATCGTCCCCCGCCGGTCCGTCCGGCGTCACCCGTGGGCCCACATGTCGGGACGGCGGGTGTGCGCAGCGCCGTCCGCGGAGCGCTTGCGCCTGACCAGCCATGCCCTACGCTTCCGCCAACGCCGACCGGGGCCACCGGCCGGACGGGGCCTCGAGGACCGAGGCGGGACGACAGGCGTGGACGGAAGGGGTGACATGACCAGGCTGCGGGGGAACGCTCCCGCTGGTCGTGTCCGGCCCGGCCGCCGCCGGTCCCCCTCGCGGCACGGCACGGCCGCGCCCGGGGCTCCTCCCCCAGCAGCGCGCCGCCGGACAGGGCACGATCGTGCCCACCGCTGGTCAGCCGCACCGGAACCCATGGAGGAACAGCAGGGATGAGCGTCGACTCGGGCAGCGCCAGCATGGCGGCCCGGTTGGGCATCAAGCCGGGCATGGTCGTGCAGGAGCTCGGCTGGGACGAGGACGCCGACGAGGACCTGCGCGACTCCATCGTCGAGGCCTCCGGCAGCGACATGGTCGACGAGGACACCGACGAGGTGGCCGACGTCGTCATCCTGTGGTGGCGCGAGGACGACGGCGACCTGTTCGACGCCCTCACCGACGCGCTGACCTCCCTGGCCGACGAGGGCGTCGTGTGGCTGCTGGTGCCCAAGTCGGGCCGGCCGGGTCACGTGGAGCCCGGGGACGTCACCGAGGTCGCGCCGACCGCGGGTCTGTCCCAGACCAGCAGCATCTCCGCGGCGAAGGACTGGTCCGGGATCCGCCTGGTGACCCCGAAGGCCGCGCGCTCCCGCCGCTGAAGAAGGATCCCTCGCCCCCACCGCTCGCGAGCTCGCGGTAGGCCCCTGCGAGGGGGCCGTCGCCGGTGGGGCACCATCGGGCGCATGACCCTCTCCGTCGGCGACGTCGCCCCCGAGTTCAGCCTCCCCGACCAGGACAAGCAGGTGGTCTCCCTGGCCGACCTGCGCGGTACGCCGGTCCTGCTCGTCTTCTACCCGTTCGCGTTCTCCGGCATCTGCACCGGTGAGCTGTGCCAGCTGCGCGACGAGCTCACCAACTACACCGACGCCGGCGTCCGCGTGCTGGCGATCAGCACCGACCCGGTCTTCAGCCTCAAGGCGTTCAAGTCGCAGGAGGGCTTCGACTTCACGCTGCTGTCGGACTTCTGGCCGCACGGTGCCGTCGCCCAGGCCTATGGCGTGTTCAACGAGAAGGCGGGCATGGCCGTGCGCGGCACCTTCCTCGTCGACGCCGAGGGGCGGATCGCCTTCACCGAGGTGAACGGCCCCGGCGACGCCCGCGAGCAGCAGGGCTGGAAGGACGCGGTCACCAAGCTGGCCGCCTGACCCACTCGCCGTCCAGGGCCACCTACCCTGGGCGAGCGGGGCGCGTAGCTCAGCGGGAGAGCTCTCGCCTTACAAGCGAGCGGTCGCAGGTTCGATCCCTGCCGCGCCCACACCTCGCATCTGACCTGCGGGAATGGCCCCTCGGGCAGCCTGGTTCTGGCAAGCACAGCATGAGGAACGCCGCGTAGAGCAGCGGAGCGCGCTGGCCGAGGTGCTGGTCACGGGGCGCGAGTGGGCGCAGAACCTGGACGCCGTAGCCCTGGGTGGCCGCTGCAGCCAGCGCCGGGCCGCCGGGGGCGGCGGAAGTCAAGCCAACCCCAGCCGGCTCAGAACGTCCTGGACCCGCTGGCTCTCCTCGTCGAGGAAGCTGTCGAACTTCTCTCCGCTGATGTAGGCATCGGTCCAGCCTTGCTCCTCGAGCAGTTGCTGCCAGGTTCCGCTGTCGTGCATTTCGGTGATCATGTCGACGTGGCGCTGAGCGTCCTCCTCGGAGATGCCCGGCGCCGCGACGATGCCTCGCCAGTTGAGGAGGACCAGGTCGACGCCCTGCTCGGTGAGGGGCGGGGCGTCCACGCCCTCCACCGGCTCTTCGCTGGTGACCGCGAGGACGCGCAGGTCACCAACCGCGTGCTCGGCCACCCCGCCGACCCCGGTGGCGCCGAAGGCGACCTGCCCGCCGAGGATGCCGGCGAGCAGCTCGCCGCCGCCGTCGTAGGCCACATAGTTGACCGACGCCGGCTCGACGCCGACCTCCTGGGCCAGCAGCATCGAAGTAAGGTGGTCTGGTCCACCGGGGTTGGACGCACCACCGACGGGGATGTTGCCCGGGTCGGCCTTCCATGCCTGCACCAGCTGGTCCAGCGACTGGTACGGCGAGTCCGCCGGGGCGACGATCGCCTCGGCCTCCCCGATCAACCGGGCGATCGGGGTGGTCTGGTCGAGGGTCGCCTCGGACTGGTTGCTGTACTGCGCGCCGACGACGCCCAGGCCTATCTGCATGAGCAGGTCGGCGTTGCCGGTTTCGCTTATCAGTTGCTGCAGGCCGACGGTGCCGCCGGCGCCTTCCCGGTTGAAGACCTCGATGTCGGTGGCCTGCTCGTTGTCCTCTAGGACCTGCGCGACGGCGCGGGCGACGTTGTCGTAGCCGCTGCCGGGCGAGTTTAGGACCATGATCCGCAGGCCGCTGACTGGGCCGTGGTCCGGACTTGCGTGCTGTTCGTCGGGTGCCCCACGGTTGAAGCTGTTCAGAGCGATGAGGCCTGTGGCCGCTGCCAAACCTGCTGCAATGATTGCGATGACCAGGCGACGCCACTTCGGAGTCGGAAGTGACTGCCCGGCAGATGTCGTGTGGCCTGTGACTGCGGAGATCGGAAATGAGTGCTCTGTCTTCTCAGGCTGTTCTGCGTCTGTGGAGAGATTAGCGGTTCCGGGCCTTGGACCGATTCCACTGTCGGGGGCGCCGGAGCAAAACTCCCGACTTGGAACGACGTTTTCGGCGGGCGGGCGAGGAGGGGGTGTATCCGCTATCCCGTGTTGATGGTCGGTGTCCTGTGAACGCTCAATGAGATTTAGACTCTCAGGATCACTGGCGTCGTTCTGATGGGTGCCGGGTGTTATTCGAATCCTGCCGATGTCGGCGTGGGTACCCTCGGCTGCACCTGTCACTGGATGTAGTTCATCGTACTGGTTCGAAGGTAGGTCGCCGGCGCTTGTTGAGGTTGACGCTGCCTGATTTCCTGAATCCTCGCGGTGGATCCGCATCTCGTTGCTCGGCTGAGCGTCTGCCGTGTTCACGACTGATGGGGGCGATGATGCAGAGTCGGCGTGGTCAGAGAAGTCATGCGCTCCGTGACCCGCCGCCGCACCTGTCGGGGCGAGGCAAATCGAGTCTGCCGCACGCTCTTGCGGATCCTGGACGGGTCGAGGTGCAGCCTGAGTGGTTACTGACTTCGGAACTGTACCGTCGACTACTGCCGTCCAAATCTTGCCGAGTGAATGTGGCTCCTGAGGTGCGTCTGTGGTGGGCGGTTGCGATGGAGACACGTCTTCACGGCCGCTCTGCGCCTCTCCCTGTCCTGCTTCTGAGGGTGTTCCGTCACCGATCCGGTCTGTGGCGCCTGTAGACCCTTCTGAGTTGACGAGATCACCTCCGTCTAGGTCGTTCACACGGAGAGCGTGGAGGCTGTGGTCGTCACTTGGCATCGCATCTGTTGCAGTCGAAACGACGCTGTCCCGTTGGGACGAGTCCTCGGTGTCCCGCGGCCCCGTTGGCAGATCGAAAATTCTTCCGTCAGGGGCGCGTAGGTAGAGGACCGGTGTGCCCCACTCGACGGGGTTGGGCTGGTGTCGGATGGCTTTGCGGGCCTCTGCCATCGCGGCATCAAGTGGGTAGCCGTCTGCGACGGCCTCATAGAAGCCGCGAGTGAAAATGATGGCGGCTCGGTCCGTGATCTCAAACTGCATGGCTACCACGGCGGGGATGCCCTGGTAGATGAGGCTCTGTGCGGTGCCCGCGTAGGGGTCGCTGCGTCCGCCGCGGGCACCTTCGCAGGAGTTAAGCAGGGCCATGCGCAGCGTGCGGTGATCGTGCAGGAGTGCGCCGAGATCAGCGCCGCTTATGGGGTCGCCTCGACCGTCGGGACCTTCGAGGGCGAGCAGGCCGTCTTCGGCCTCAGGGTCGTACCTGCCATGGCCGATGTAGTGGAAGACGTGGTAGGTGCCTCGCCGCAGCCGCCGTTGCAGCTCCGTCACAGTTCCTCTGGGCGCCCGCTCCAAGAGCACGCGCCCGGAGCGCTGCAGGTCATCGAGTGCCTCCTCCAGCCGTGCCCATTCGGCCTGGACGTCCAAGGGGTAGAAGTCGGTTGGGCTGGAGACCAGGACGAGAATGTGCAGCGGCGGCTGCACAGTGAGGCGGCGGATGCGGCCCGGCAGTTCCAGATACCGCACAACCGGGGTCCACTCCGACAGGGCAAGGAACCGGCGGGCGTCCCCGTCGTAGAGGTACTCCCAGGGCAGGTCGGCCAGCTCGGGGCAGTCGGTCAACCGCAACCGCACCCGCAGGCCGGCGTCGCGGCCCTCGACCTGGTTGCGGCTGGTGGCCAGCGTGCTGCGGACCTGATCGCGGAAGACGGCATCAAAGAGCCGCCTGCCGAAGTCGCGCACGGCGGTGGCCTCCGGCGAGCCCCCGCCGCGGCCCACGGACCGACGCGGCCGACCGATACGGAGCAGAAAGTTGTCCAGTTCGAGCTCGGAGAAGGGGATGTTGATCGGCACCGGGCGGGTCTCCCCCACTGGGGAACTGAGAACCCTAGCGCGATAGCCGCTGCCGGTGGCCGGTTCGATCAGTAGATCGAAATCCTCGTAGATGCGTTCGGCCATGGCATCACCTCAAGGTTCCGTTGCCTTGGCTAGGCGTCTTCGGATGGCCGGCCTGGTTGCCAGGTCATCGAGACCTTGAAGTTGCCTTTTGTGCTGGCCCCGGCGACGAAGGCGCCGACCTCAGCACTGAGCTCGAGGCCAAACTCCACCGAGATGGCATCCGGGCTGTCGGCCAACGAGCGCAACTGGCGGACGAGTCCCTGCACGGCAGGTTGCACCCGCGCGACGGCCTGCTCGAAGCTTTCCCTGGCCTGCTCCACCACGCGGCGGTCCCGGTCTCCCCAGCCGCGAGTGACCTCAGCGTCCCCATCGTGCCCGTCCTCGACCTGGATGAGCACGCTGCCGCCCGCCTCCAGCGGGTACTCCAAGAGCCGCACCATCCTCGTACCCCCACATTCATCAGCCGAGGACGTCGCTGTCGCGACGCTACTGCGGAGTCCGCGGCAAGTCAGCCAGTACGTGCAGGCGCCGGGACCTTGCCAAACCTCGATCGCCTCCAACGGAGGCGGCGCCGACGGTCAAGTCTCCTGCGAGGTGGCAACGGGTCGCTGGCGCGGCCAATGGGCTACAGCTGCAAGCGCGCCCTGGCGTCCGAAGACAGCTCGAACGGTGACCACTCAACTGAGGCTCCACCGCTCACGAAAGCGAGCGGTCTTGGTGACGTCCCAGGAAGTGGTGTAGCTGGTCGGGGGTCCTGAGCTCGTCGGCGAAGTGCTGGCGTGCGAGGGGCCACCGCGTGGATGTTCTGCGTGTTCCCGCCAAGGTTCACTCAGAGAAAGGCCACGCGATGGCCCTGGACCGGTCTGCCCTGCTCGAGCTCCTGGAGGCACTGAAGCTTGCCGACGTCGACGACCGCATCCGGTCCGCCACCGAGACGCTGTACCAGGCGTTGATCGAGGCGAGCTCACCGCGGTGATCGGCGCCGCCCCGCACGAGCGCAGTGTGAACCGCACCGCCCAGCGCAACGGCTTCCGCCCGCGGACGCTGACCACCACGGCCGGGGATCTGGAGCTGCGGATCCCGAAGCTGCGCGCCGGGTCGTTCTTTCCCTCGCTGCTGGAACGCCGGCGGCGGATCGACCAGGCCCTGTTCGCGGTGGTGATGGAGGCCTATCTGCACGGCGTGAGCACCCGCAAGGTCGACGATCTGGTGCGGGCGCTGGGTGCCGACACCGGCATCTCCAAGTCCGAGGTGTCCCGGATCTGCGCCGATCTGGACGAGGAGGTCGCGGCGTTCCGCGACCGCAGCCTGGCCGAGCAGGCGTTTCCCTACGTGTTCCTCGACGCCACCTACTGCAAGGCCCGGGTCAACCGCCGGGTGGTCTCCCAGGCGGTCGTGATCGCCACCGGGGTGGCCGCCGACGGGCATCGCGAGGTGCTCGGCTTCGCCGTCGGCGATTCGGAGGACGGCGCGTTCTGGACCGCGTTCCTGCGCACGCTGAAGGCCCGCGGCCTGGCCGGCACCCAGCTGGTCATTTCCGACGCCCACACCGGGCTGAAGGCCGCCATCGCCGCGGTGCTGCTCGGCGCCGGTTGGCAGCGCTGCCGGGTGCACTTCATGCGCAACGTGCTCGCCCGGGTGTCCAAGGGCAACGCCGAGATGGTCGCCGCCGCCATCCGCACCGTCTTCGCCCAGCCCGACGCCGAACACGTGCACGCTCAGTTCGACGTCATCGCCGGCATGCTCGGCCGCCAGTTCCCGCAGGTGGAAGCCATGCTGCGCGACGCCGAGCACGACCTGCTCGCGTTCACCGGCTTTCCGATCGGGCACGCCGAAGTTGATCTGGTCGACCAATCCGCTGGAGCGGCTGAACAAGGAGATCAAGCGCCGCACCGACGTCGTCGGCGTCTTTCCCAACCCCGCCGCCCTGCTCCGGCTGGCCGGCGCGGTGCTGGTCGAGGCCCACGACGAATGGCAGGTGAGCGACCGCCGCTACCTCTCCGAGGGCTCCATGGCCCTACTCGCCAGCCGCCCCGACTCCGCGGAGGAGGTGGCGCAGCCGGCACTGATCGCGTCATAGTCCAACCCGCAGAACCTCCGCACGGCCGCGAGCTACACCACCGAGCGGGACGTCACCGCGGTCTTCTCTGGTCAGCACAGCGTTTCCGCTGGTCCTTCTTACAAGCGAGCGGTCGCAGGTTCGATCCCTGCCGCGCCCACCGTCGTCCGGTCCTCGTACCGGCCGCCTCCCCGGTCGCATACTCGGGCGCGGAGGCCCGCCGTGCTGAGGATCAACCTGCTCGGTCCGTTCCGCGTCCAGGTGGAGGAGCGGACGGTCGGCGAACACGACTGGCCGCGCCGGGACGCCGCCGCGCTGGTGAAGCTGCTCGCCCTGCAGCAGGGCCGGCGACTGCACCGCGAGCGGGTCATGGACCTTCTGTGGCCCGACCTCGGCGTGGGCGACACGGCCCCGCGGTTGCACAAGGCCGCGCACTACGCACGCCGGGCGCTGGGCCGGTCCGACGCCGTCGTCCTCCGGGACGACATGGTCGCGCTGGCCCCGGGGACGCCAGTCGCGGTGGACGTCGAGGAGTTCGAGGCCGGCGCGCAGGCGGCCCTGACCGAGCGCTCGCCCGGAGCCGCGGCGGCGGTCCTCGACCGGTATCCGGCGGAGCTCCTGCCGGCCGACGTCTACGCACCCTGGTCCGAGGAGCCCCGCGAGCGGCTGTGCGGGCTGCGCGACCAGCTGCTGCGGCAGGCCCGCCGGTGGAGCCGGCTGGTGGAGCTGCACCCGCTCGACGAGGACGCCCACCTGGGACTGGTGCGCCAGCTCGCCGAGCACGGCGACCGGCGCGGTGCGCTGCGGCAGCTGGAGGTGCTCGACCGGACGCTGCGCCGGGAGCTGGGCACCGGTCCCGGCCCCGAGGCGCGCCGGATCCGGGCGGGGCTGATGGCGGCCCTGACCGACGACGGTGCCCTGACCCCCGCCGACCAGGGGCGGCTTGAGCAGGAGATCCGCTTCTGCCGGACCGCCGACGGGGTGACCCTCGCCTATGCCTGCTCGGGCGCCGGGCCGCCGCTGGTGAAGGCGGCGAACTGGCTGACCCACGTCGACCACGACTGGCGCAGCCCCGTGTGGCGGCACTGGCTGGTGGAGCTCTCCCGGCGGCACCGGCTCATCCGCTACGACGAGCGGGGGTGCGGGCTGTCGGACTGGCAGGTCCCACCGCTCACGTTCGACAGCTGGGTGGCCGACCTGGAGGCGGTCGTGGACGCCGCCGGCCTGGACCGGTTCCCGCTGCTGGGCATCTCGCAGGGCGCTCCGGTCGCCATCACCTACGCCGCGCGCCACCCGGAACGGGTGACCAAGCTGGTCCTCTACGGCGGCTACCTGCAGGGCCGGTTGGCCCGGGCGACCTCCGACGAGCAGCGGCGAGAGCACCAGCTGCAGGTGGAGCTGGCCCGGCTCGGCTGGGGCCGGGACGAGCCGGCGTTCCGGCAGGTGTTCACGTCGCAGTTCATGCCGCAGGGGTCCCGCCCGCTCTGGGACGCCTTCAACGAGCTCCAGCGCGCCAGCACCTCGGCGGAGAACGCGGCGGGCGTGCTCGAGCTGACGGGGGCGATCGACGTCGTGGACCAAGCGGCCCTGGTGCGCGCGCCGACGCTGGTCCTGCACGCCCGGCACGACCAGCGGCCGCCGTTCGAGCAGGGCCGGCTGACCGCGTCCTGCATCCCCGGGAGCCGGTTCGTGGCCCTCGACAGCTGCAACCACGTCCTGCTCGCCGACGAGCCCGCCTGGCGGGTGTTCCTCCGGGAGGTCGAGACGTTCCTGGCCGGGTGACCCGGCTCAGGCGGCGGTGCTGGACAGCGGGTGCTCGCCGGCAGGGAGGTCCGGGCGCGGGAACACCGGGCGGAGGAACAGCGGCGGGCGGAACGGCGTCCAGGTGCCCTCGCGCTGGGCCAGCCGGTCGGCGATCGCCCAGATGGCGGCCGGGTGGTACCCCAGCCCGAGGTGGCTGGCCAGGACGGCGATGTTCTCGCAGCGCTCGCCCGGGGTGTCCAGGCAGGTCTGCCAGTGCACGATCCCGTCGAGGTGCGAGTAGATGGAGGTCGCCGGCACGGGCAGCGGGCTGCCGTCGGGTTCCAGCGGCAGGCTGCGGTGCTCGACGTGCAGGTACGAGTACCGGTCGAACACCCGGGAGGCGCGGCTCTGGCTGTGCCGGGTCAGCCGGAACGGGCTGCCCAGCGTGATCACCTGGCGTACCGAGTCCGGCGTCCGGCGGGCCAGGTCGCGGGCGAAGATCCCGCCCAGGCTCCAGCCGACCAGGCTGACCGGGCGGCCGTAGCGGTCGCTGAGGTCGTCGATCCGGTCCCGCATCCCCTCGACGCACTGCGCGGTCGGGCCGATGTTCCGGCCCAGGCGCCAGCCGTGCACGCGGTAGCCGAGGCCGCGGAGCACCGAGCGCAACGCCCGGGTGGACGTGTCGTCGGCGAGCAGGCCGGGGAGCACGAGCACCGGGTGCCCGTCGCCCTGGGGCAGCCGCTGCAGGAGCGGCAGGGTGGCGAGGAAGAGGCCGAAGTCGGCGGCGCCGCGGGCCGGCTCGGTGAGGTACAGCGGGAGGGCCGGGCCGTCTCCCCGGAGTCGTTCCCCATGCGGTCGTGCCACGTCGTCCTCCTCGCCGTCCGGCCGTCGTCGGCCGTCCCGGTCCGGTACCACTGTCGCGCCGCAGTCACACCTGACTGCTGCGGCGCGCGGAGTCCAGTGTGGCCGCCGTCGCACGCGCCGCACAGGCCTCACGGCGCGCGTCGCGTGGCGACGGCGGCCGGGCCGGGAGACGGTGGAGCGGTGACCGCCGACGACGACGCCGGGCTGCGCGGCCGCAGCGCCACCGTGGACCTGGACGGGCCGGTGCACCACGTCGACTACGGCGGCACGGACGACGGGCCGACCGTCGTCCTCGTGCACGGCCTCGGCGGCTCGCACCTCAACTGGGACCTGCTGGCCCCGCTGCTCACCCCGCACGCCCGCGTGCACGCCCTCGACCTGCCCGGCTTCGGCCGCAGCGAGCCGGGCCACCGGCAGGCCACCGTGCGCAGCAACGTGACCGTGCTCGACCGCTTCGTCCGCGAGGTGACCGGAACGCCCGTGGTGCTGGTCGGCAACTCGATGGGCGGGATGATCTCGATCCTCGAGGCGGCCCGCGCACCGGCGCGGGTGAGCGGGCTGGTGCTCGTCGACCCCGCGGTCCCGGGCCCGCGCGGGCGCCCCGATCCGCGGGTGGCCGCGACCTTCGCCCTCTACGCACTGCCCGGGCTGGGGGAGCGCTACCTCGCCGCCCGGCACCGGAGGCGCGGAGCTCGCGCGGCCGTGCTCGACATGCTGGACGTGTGCGGTGTCGACCCGGCCGGCGTGCCGCCGGAGCTCATCGACCGCTCCGCCGCGCTGATCGACCAGCGGCAGGACGTCGCGGGCATGGACCGCGCGTTCCTCACGGCATTCCGCTCACTGTTCCTCCTGCTGGCCGACCCGCGGCTCATGCGGCGGGCGATGGCCGAGGTGACCGCGCCGGTGCTGCTCGTCCACGGCGAGCTCGACCGGCTGGTGCCCGTGTCCGCGGCCCGGAACGCCGCCCGCCGGCACCCGCGGTGGGAGTACGTCGAGCTGGAGGGAGTGGGGCACGTCCCGCAGCTGCAGTGCCCGCAGGTAGTGGCCAAGCACCTGCTCGACTGGCTGCCCGTCGTGCCCCGCAGGACGTGAGTCAGCCCAGCGTCGCGCGCAACGCCTCCAGGCCCGTGTACCGCGCAGGTGGACGACGACGACGTCGACGCCGGCGAACGCCTTCGCGGGGGCAGCCACGGTCAGGTCGGTCTCGGGAGCGGCCACGGGCGACCGGCCCGGGCCCGGACGCGAACCGGTTCAGGCCGAGGCCGCGTTCCGGGCGGCCGCGACCAGCTCGTCGACCCCGCGGCGGATGCCCGTGGCGAGCACGTCGACGTCGGGGAAGGCGTCGAAGTCGGCGTTGATCCCGAACGTCATCGTGTCCAGGTAGGAGAAGATCCCGATGGAGACGCGCATGCCGCCGGCGATCGGCACGTAGGCGTGCGCCGAGCACATCCGACGGCCCAGCACGTAGAGGGGCACGCGCGGGCCGGGCACGTTGGTGGTCACGGTCTGGCCGAGCACCTGGCCGGTCGCCAGCGCCGCCCGGACGCCGAGGGAGAGCAGCGTGGGCGCCACGAAGTCGCCCATCGCGATGATCGAGCGGGCGTCGACCGCCGCGAGGGTCTTCTTGTGCTCGTCCATCTGCCGGCGCACGGAGGCCAGCCGCTGCACCGGGTCGGGCTCGCCGACGGGCAGGTCGACGAAGACGGCGGAGATCCGGTTGTCCAGGGTGTTGCGCTCACCGGCCTGGCGCACCGACACCGGGACCATCGAGCGGACGACCAGCTCCTCGCGGAGGTCACCCCGCCGTTCCAGGAGGTCCCGGAACCCGCGGGTGATGCCCGCGAGCACGACGTCGTTGACGGTCCCGCCCAGCGCCTTCCGGATGCCCTTGAGCTCGGCCAGCTGAGCCTCGGTCCACGCCCAGCGCCGGTGCGGGCCGATCGGGCCGTTCAACGACCGGGCGGCGGGGCTGGTGACCCGTCGCGCGGCCGCGGGGATGCCGGCGGCGAGCCGCCGGCTGGTTCGCAGCGCGTCCCTGGACGCCTGCGTGAGGCTGCCCGCACCGGGCAGGCGGGTGAACTGGCGCATCGGATGCGTGACGGCGTCCTGCACGGCGCCGGCGGCGACCGAGAGGCTCGACGGGATGCGCTGCGGCGTCCAGTCCTCGGGCTCGGGGTGGGTGGCGTCGGGGGTCAGGTCGAAGACCAGTTGCATGAGGTCGGTGCCGGCGACGCCGTCGACCATGCAGTGGTGGACCTTGGAGATCAGCGCCCACCGGCCGTTCTCCAGCCCCTCGACCAGGTAGAGCTCCCACAGCGGCTTGGCGAGGTCGAGGCGCTGGCCGAGGAGCCGGCCGGCCAGGTTGCGCAGCTGCTCGTCGCCGCCCGGACGGGGCACCGCGGTGTGCCGGACGTGGTACAGGATCTGGAAGTGCGGGTCGTCGACCCACACCGGCCGGCCGAGCTGCATCGGGACCTGCCGCACGCGCTGCCGGTAGCGGGGGACCAGGGGCAGCTTGCTCAGCAGCAGCCGGACGACGTCCCCGTACGAGGGGGCCGGCCCCTCGAACACCGACACCGATCCGACGTGCAGCGGGGTGTTCTCGCTCTCGGCGTAGTAGAAACCGGCATCGGTCGGGCTCAGGCGGTCCACGGTCAGCTCCTTCTGGCACGTCCGTGCTCTGACCTGCTAGCCGACCACGCGGCGACGGTCGCGTCCAGCGGACCTCCCCCGGTCCGGCGGCGGCCCGGCGTCAGCCCTCGTCGGCCCGCGGGCGGCCCGGGGCGGCGTCCCGGACCAGGCGCCGTGCGGTGTCCACCTCCCGCGCGACCGGGGCCAGCACGCCCTCGGCGTGGATCTCGGCGTCGTCGGGCGGCCGGTGCGCCTCGATGTCGGCCTCCAGTTCGCGGATGGCCCGGCGGAGGACGGCGACCTGCGCGAGGTCGGGCGCGGGTTCGCCCTGCCGGGTGGCGATGACCGCCTCGGTGACGGCGTCCGAGGTCCGCTCCAGCTGGACGATGACCGGCCAGAACGCCGCGGCGCGGGTGCTCACCGGCGGCGGCTCGGCCAGCCGTCGCTGCAGCTGGGTCTGCAACTCGGTCAGCGCCCGGTAGTTGCGCCGGCGGGCGCGGCGCCGCTCCACCGGGCCGCCGGTGAACGCCGCCTCCACGAACGCGTCGAGGGCGAAGGCGGCGGCGCGCAGCGCCTCGCCGAGCGGGGCCCGCCAGGTCTGCGGCCACAGCAGGTAGCCGAAGACGAGCACGATGGCGCAGCCGATGAGGGTGTCGACCAGGCGGGCGCCGACGAGCCCGGGGTCGCTGGGCAGCGCCAGGCCGAGCAGCAGGATGATCATCGGCGTCTGGAAGACGGCGAACAGGCCGAAGTTCGCCGCCCGCGCCCACGGCAGGACGGCGGCCGCGGCGGCCATGGCCACCAGCACCCAGGCGTTGCGGGGGAGGACCGCCAGCAGCGCCGAGCCCAGCAGCACCCCGACGACGGTTCCGGCGCCGCGCTGCACGGCCCGGCCGAACACCGAGCCGAAGTCCGGCTTGAGCACGATCGCCACGGTGAGCAGCACCCAGTAGGGGCGCTGGATGGGCAGGTACTGGCGGGCGACCTCGGCGATCGTCATGCACAGCGCGAGGCGGACGGCGAAGTCCCGGCTGTCCCGGCTGGCCAGCGTGCGGTCGGTCAGCTCGCGCAGCCGGGTGCGCAGGTCGACGTCCGGGCGCGGGGCGGCGGCCCCGGCCCGCTCCTCGGGGTCGCCGACGACGTTCCAGACCAGCCGCACGCCGTGGCGCACGGCCCGGCGTGCCGGTGACCCGTCGTCCAGCGCGGGTGGCCGCTCGGCGGGCAGCTCGCGGGCGCCCTGGAGCGCGAGTGCGAGCGCGGAGACGGCGGTGACGTCCTGCGGGTCGGCCGGCACGCCGGCCCGGGCGGCGGCGACCGTCCCCTCGACCAGCGGGGCGGCCGCGTTGAGCACGCCGGCGAGCTCGGAGAGCTCTTGCGTGCGCCCCGACGAGTGGCTCCGGCTGCGGATCACCCGGTCGTAGGCGGCGTTGAGCGCGGTGGTCAGCGCCCGCCGGGCGTCGTCGGACTGCGGGGTGCCGCTCGCGGCGAGCAGCTCGCCGATGCGGGTGAAGACGGTGGCGACCGCGGTCCGGTCGGGGTCGAGCGTCTCGGTGCGCGCCTGGACCAGCGCGGTCAGCGTCGCCCAGGCCGCGCCGCCCAGGAAGAAGCCGATCTCCTGTGCGGTGGTCAGCGTGGTGACCAGCCCCGACGACAGCGCGGCGTAGACCAGCAGCTGCAGCCCACCGAGCGACAGGGCGGCGTTGACCCCGCTGACCAGCGCCGCGACCACCGACAGCACGGCGATGACCACGACGGGCTCCCAGCCGCCACCGGTCGCGAACTGGCCGGCGACCAGGCCGACGGTGCCGAAGCCGACGGCGGCGGCGATGCGGCGCAGCCGGTCCCGCAGCGCGCCCCCCTGCGGTGCGAGGGTCGCCACGAGCGCGCCCATGGTGCCGAAGACGCCGGCGCTGAGGGCCGGCCCGGGCTCGACGCCCCCGCCGACGACGACCGCCACGGCCAGTGGCGCGGGGATGGCGACGGCGTACCGGACGACGTCCCGCCACGGCACCGGGGGACGGGTGGTGCGCACCAGCTCCTCCAGCCACGCCGGCGCGTGCACCCCCCTCTCCACGGTCCCGAGCTTTCCACCGCCCCGCGGAGCGACGCTCTGGGAGGCTGCCGCGGTGATCGAGGTCCGGGTGGCGACGACCACCGAGCTGGCCGAGCTACCGGCGGTGGAGGACGCCGCGGACGAGCTGTTCCGGGCGCGCGGGGTCCTCGACCTCCCGCCCGCGGCGCCGGCCGACGTGCGCGCGGGGGCGTGGCGGGTGCTGGTGGCCGGCCGGCCGGTGCGCGGGTTCGCCGTCCTGGAGCTCGTCGACGGCGACGTGCACCTCGAGCAGCTGTCGGTGCACCCCGACGCCATGCGCCAGGGGATCGGAGCGGCGCTGCTGGCGGCGACCGTCGAGGCGGCGCGCGCCGCCGGTAGCCGGCGAGTGACGCTGCTGACCTACGCCGACGTGCGGTGGAACGGCCCCTGGTACGCCCGGCACGGCTGGCGGGAGACCGACGACGTGGGCCCGGAGCTGCAGGCCCTGCGCGCGGCCGAGCACGCCCTGGGGCTCGACCGGCACGGCCGCCGGGTGGCGATGGCCCGGCCGGTGGACGGCGCGCCCTGACCGCTTGGCCCCGGGCGCCGGGACGGGCACGCTGGACGGGTGCCTGGGCAGGCGCCGGCGGCCACCGCGGCGCGGGGGAGGGCCGCGGGGCACGGCGGCACCACCGCGCTGCCCGTTCCGCTGACCTCGCTCGTGGGCCGGTCCGCCGACCTGGACACCGTGGCCGGCCTGCTGGGCCGGGCCCGGCTGGTGACGCTGGTGGGCGCCGGGGGGTGCGGCAAGACCCGGCTGGCCCTGGCCGCGGCGTCCCGCGAGCGCGACGCCGGCACGCCGGTCGCCTGGTGGCCGCTGGCGCCGTTGCGCGAGGCGGCGTTCGTGGCGCCGTCTCTCGCCACCACGCTCGGGCTGCAGCACAGCCGGGCCGACGCCGAGGCGCTGGCCGGCGCGCTCGGGAACCGCGAGGTCCTCGTCGTCGCGGACAACTGCGAGCACCTGGCCGACGAGATCGCCGAGCTGCTCCTCGCCCTGCTGCCCGAGTGCCCCGGCCTGCGGGTGCTGGCCACCAGCCGGCAGGCGCTCCGGGTCGCCGGCGAGCACGTGTGGGAGGTCCCGCCGCTGGGCGTGCCCCCGGAGCCGGCGACCGCGGCGGAGTCGGTGTCGGCCGCACCGGCCGTCGAGCTGTTCCTGGACCGGGCCGCCGCGGCGGGCGCGGCGCTGGGCCCCGGCGACCTCGCGGCCGTGGCGCGGCTGGTGCGCCGGCTCGACGGCATGCCCCTGGCGGTGGAGCTGGCCGCGGCCCGGACGGCGGTGGTGGCCCCGGCCGAGCTCGACGAGCAGCTGGACGACGCCTTCCGGGTGCTCGTCGACGACCGGCAGGGCGTGCCCGCCCGGCAGCGCACCCTGCACGCGACCCTCGCCTGGAGCCACGACCTGCTCGACGCCGACGAGCGGGTGCTGTTCCGCCGCCTGGCGGTGTTCGCCGGCCCCTTCGACCGGGACGTCGCGGCCGCCGTCGCCGGCGACCCGGGGAAGGACGCCGGCGCGGTGCTCGACTCCCTGGTCCGGCGCTACCTGGTCCGCTCGTTGCCCGACCCGTCGCGGCGCGGCTACCGGCTGCTCGAGCCGGTGCGCCAGTACGCCGCGCAACGGCTGGCGGAGGCCGGCGAGCTGGAGGAGACCGCACGGCGGCACGCCGGCGCCCACCTCGCGCTCGCCCGCCGGCTCGGGGCTGCGGTGCGGGGACCGGCCGGTCCCTCGGCGCAGCGCGAGGCCCTGGACCACCTCGACGCGCGCAGCCCGGACCTGCGGGCCGCGCTGAGCTGGGCCCGTCGGACCCCCGGGGAGGAGGAGCTGCTGGTCGACCTCGTGGTGGTGCAGTGGTGGGCGTGGTGGCGGCTGGGCCGGTTCCCGGAGGGGCTGACCTGGACCCGGGCGGCGCTGGCCACCGGCGCCGGGACGACGGCCGACCGCGCGGAGCTGCTGCACGCGCTGGGCTGGCTGGCCCGCCACCAGGACGACCCGTATGAGGCCCGGGCGGCGCTCACCGAGGCGCTCGGGCTCTACGACGACCTGGGTGACGACGCCGACGCCTCGATCGTGCTGCACCGGCTGGCCGCCGTCTGCCTGGACACCGCCGTGCTCGGGGAGCCGGAGTGCCTGGCCGAGTGCCGGGAGCTGGTGGAGGCCAGCGCCGCGCGGGCCCGGGCCGCCGGCGACGACTGGACGCTGGGCGGGGCGACGTACTGGCACGGCCTGCTGGCCCTCGCCGAGCACGACCCGGAGACGGCCGCGCGCCTCCTGACCGAGGCCCGGGCGCTGTTCGTCGTGGCCGGGGACCGGTGGGCCGTGGGACGGGCGACCGGCATGTCCGCCGTCGCCCTGCTCCGGACCGGGCGGCTGCGCGACGCCGCGGCCGCGCTCCGCGAGGCGGAGCGGACCAGCGAGGAGGTCCACGACCGCTGGGGCGTGGCCCGGTGGGCGCTGCACGACGCGCAGTGGCACCTCGCGGCGGAGCAGCCGGAGGAGGCGGCGCGGTCGTGCGCCCGCGCCGCGACCGGTTTCGCCGAGCTCGGTGACGGCCTGCGCGTCGTCGAGGTGGCCCGCGTCTGCGCGGCCGTCCTCTCGGCGCTGGGCCGGGACGCCGGGGCCGCCGAGCTGCGGGCGGCGGTCGCGGTGGTGGCGGCGCGGCGCGGCGCGGCCGGGGCGCGGCTGGCCGACCAGGTGGTGGAGCTGGCGGCGGCCGGTCCGGCACCCGGGGCGCTGCCCGAGCCGCTGAGCGCCCGGGAGCTGGAGGTGCTGCGGCTGGTCGCCCGCGGGTGCAGCGACGCCGAGGTCGCGCGGACGCTGTTCCTCAGCAAGCGCACGGTCGGCGGGCACCTCGGCTCGGCCTACCGGAAGCTCGGCGTCCGCTCGCGGACGGCCGCCGCCCGCCGGATGGCGGAGCTGGGCCTGGCCCGCGCGGACGGGTAGCCCGGCGCGTAGTCCTACGCATCAGTTCCGGCCTCCCCGCCGCCACGCTCGGCCGAGCGGCCGCCGCACCGGGCGGCGCGCGACCGGGAGGTAGTGATGACCACCGTTTCCTCCAGCGGCCGGGACGGCGCCGCCGTCGTCGTCGGCGCGAGCATGGCCGGGCTGCTGGCGGCCCGGGTCCTCGCCGAGCGGTTCGGCCGGGTCACCGTGCTCGATTCGGACACGCTGCCGGAGGACGCCGTACCGCGAGGCGGTGTGCCGCAGAGCGCGCACGCGCACGGGCTGCTGGCCGCGGGCCTGCGCGGGCTCGAGGAGCTGTTCCCCGGCCTGATCGACGAGCTCGTGGCCCGCGGCGGCCTGGTGGCCGACGTCCAGGAGCAGTTCCGCTGGGTCAACGACGGCTACACCATCGCCCGCGGCCGCTCCGGCATGCAGGGGATCCTGATCAGCCGGCCACTCCTCGAGCGGGAGGTGCGGCGCCGGACCCTGGCCGACCCCCGCATCGAGCTGTTCGACCGGGTGGACGTCCGGGGTCTCGTGTCCGACGACCACGGCCGAGTGCGCGGCGTCGCCGCGGTGGACCGCCGGGACCCGGCGGACCGGGAGAGCCGGCGGTGGGACGCCGACCTCGTCGTCGACGCGTCCGGGCGGACGTCGCGCGCACCCGACTGGCTGGCCGCGCTCGGCGCCGAGCCGCCGGAGGAGGAGCGGGTCGAAGTGGACGTCGCCTACTCCACCCGGTGGTACCGGCGCGAGCCGGGCCAGCTCGACGGCGACAGGGGGATCGTCATCGCGGCCACGCCGGGCAACCCGCGCGCCGGCTTCCTGCTCGCGCAGGAGGGCGACCGGTGGATCTGCGCCCTGGGCGGCTACCTGGGGGACCGTCCGCCGATCGACCCCGACGGCTTCGATGCATACGCCGCGACCCTGCCCTCGCCGATGCTGCACGAGGTGATCGCCTCGGCGGAGCCGATCACCGAGCCGCGGCGGTTCCGCTTCCCGGCGTCCGTCCGGCGGCGCTACGAGCGGCTGGCGCGGCCGCCGGAGGGCCTCCTCGTGACCGGCGACGCGGTCTGCAGCTTCGACCCGGTCTACGGCCAGGGGATGACCGTGGCCTGCCTGGAGGCCCTGGCGCTGCGCGACGTCCTGCGCCGCGGGGTGGACGGGCCCGCGCTGCCCCGGGCGTTCTGGCGCGCGATCGAGCCGGTCGTCGACGTCCCGTGGGAGATCGCCGTCGGCGGGGACCTGCGCATCCCGGGCGTGCGGGGGCCGCTGGACCGCCGGACGCGGGTGGTCAACGGGTACATCGGCAGGGTGCACCGGGCGGCCGCGCTCGATCCCGCGGTGGGGACGGCGTTCCTCCGGGTCGCCCACCTGGAGGCGCCGCCGGCGAGCCTGATGGCGCCGACGGTGATGGCGCACGTGCTGGTCGGTTCCCGCCGGTGGCCGTCGGGGACGACGCGCCTCATCCCGGTCCCGCGGTCGCCGGTCGACTCCCGCTCACCCGTCTGACCCGCCGTCGCTACGGACTTTCCGCGCCGGAAGTCCGCCGTCGTCCCGGCCTTCCGGCGCGGAGAGTCCGGAGGGGGAGGCCCGGGTGGACCGGCTCACGGGCTGACCTACAGTCCGGCGGGTGACCGTGACCCTGGGGGAGGTCGTCGCCGCCCTCGAGGCCCGCTACGACCCCACGCTCGCCGAGGACTGGGACGCCGTCGGCCTGGTCTGCGGCGACCCGGGCGAGCCGGTGCAGCGCGTGCTGTTCGCCGTCGACCCGGTCTCCGCCGTGGTCGACGAGGTCCTCGAGGCCGGGGCCCAGCTGCTGGTCACCCACCACCCGCTGCTGCTCACGCCGGTCTCCGCCGTGCCGGCCGACGACCCGAAGGGCCGCGTCGTGCACCGGCTCATCCGGGCCCGCGCCGGGCTCTTCGTCGCGCACACCAACGCCGACCGCGCTCCCGGCAACGGCGTCAACGACGCCCTGGCCGCCGCGCTGGGTCTCACCGGCACCACGCCCCTCCTGCCGGCCGCCGGGGACCCGCGTGCCGGGCTCGGCCGGATCGGCCGGCTGCCCGCGCCGCTGACCCTGCGCCAGTTCGCGGACCTGGTCGCCGGGAGCCTGCCCGCCACGGTGGGCGGCGTCCGGGTGGCGGGGGACCCCGGACGCCGGATCGAGACCGTGGCGGTCTGCGGCGGCAGCGGCGGTTCGCTCCTCCCCGCCGCCGCGGCGGCCGGCGCCGACGTGCTGCTGACCAGCGACCTCCGCCACCACCCCGTGTCGGAGGCCCAGGAGGTCCCCGGGCCCGCGGTGTGCGACGTCGCGCACTTCGCCTCCGAGTGGCCCTGGCTGCCCGTGGCCGCCGACGTCCTGCGCCGGGACCTGGACGGCCGGGTCGAGGTGCGGGTGTCCGAGCGGCGCACCGACCCGTGGACGTGGAGCGCCGGGGGAGCGGCCGCCCCGCAGGTAGGTTGAGCGGGTGAAGGCCGACCACTTCGACCAGCAGAAGCTCCTGGCCGTTGCCGCCGAGGACGTCGCGCTGGCCCAGCTGGCGCACCGCCGGCGCACGCTGCCGGAGTTGGCCGCCGTCGAGACCGCGGCGGAGGCCGAACGCGACCTCGCCGCGCAGGTGGTCCGCGCCGAGACCGAGGTGCGCGACCTGCAGCGGGAGGTCAAGCGGCTGGAGGCGGACGTCGACACCGTCCGGCAGCGCGCGGCCAAGGACCAGAGGCAGCTGGACTCCGGCAGCGTCGCGGCCAAGCAGATGACCGAACTGCAGCACGAGCTGCAGTCACTGGCCCGCCGCCAGTCCGACCTGGAGGACCAGGAGCTCGAGCTCATGGAGCAGCTCGAGACCGCGGAGGCGACCCTGGGCGCGGCGCAGGAGGGCCACGGCCGGGCACAGGCGGACAAGGAGCGCGCCGAGCAGCTCCGCGACGACGCCCTGGCCGACATCGCCGACGCCACCACCCAGCACGAGAAGGCCCGGCAGGAGGCCGTCGCCACCGTCCCGGCCGACCTGCTGGCCCTGTACGAGCGGATCCGCAGCCACACCGGCGGTACGGGGGCGGCGATGCTCAAGGCGCGCCAGTGCCAGGGCTGCCGCATCGAGCTGTTCGGCAAGGAGCTGGCCGCCGTCCGGAACGCCGACCCCCACGAGGTGGTCCGCTGCGACAACTGCGGCCGGATCCTGGTGCGCACGGCTGAGTCCGGGCTGTGAAGACGACGCGCGAGGGAGCATCGCAGGGAGCGCCAGCGACCGAGGAGCGGATCGAGCGCGGAGTCGAACGGGGAACGCTGTGAAGACGACGCGCGAGGGAGCATCGCAGGGAGCGCCAGCGACCGAGGAGCGGATCGAGCGCGGAGTCGAACGGGGAACGCTGTGAAGACGACGCGCGAGGGAGCATCGCAGGGAGCGCCAGCGACCGAGGAGCGGATCGAGCGCGGAGTCGAACGGGGAACGCTGTGACGCGGCGGTTCATCGTCGAGGCGGACGGCGGCTCGCGGGGCAACCCGGGCCCGGCCGGGTACGGCGCCCTGGTCCGCGACGCGACGACCGGGCGGGTGCTCGCCGAGCGGGCGGAGTCCGTCGGGCGGGCCACGAACAACGTCGCGGAGTACGGCGGCCTGGTCGCCGGGCTGCAGGCCGCCCTCGACCTCGACCCGGGCGCCGAGGTCGAGGTACGGATGGACTCCAAGCTCGTCGTCGAGCAGATGTCGGGTCGCTGGAAGATCAAGCACCCCGACATGCAGAAGCTCGCGCTGCAGGCCAAGGCGATCGCCCGGCAGCTGGGCGGGGTCCGCTACACCTGGGTGCCGCGGGCGCAGAACGGCGCCGCGGACGCCCTGGCCAACAGCGCCATGGACGGGCGGCCGGTCCGCCGCGACCTGGCCGCCGAGCCGGCCACGACCGAGGACGACGTCCAGCCGGTGGCCCAGCCGGCGCCCACCGTCACCACGGTGACCCATCTGCTGCGGCACGGCCGCACCGAGCACACGCCCGAGCGTCGTTACAGCGGCCGTAACGACCTGCCGCTGTCGGCCACCGGCCGGGCGGAGGTCACGGCCGCGGCCAAGCGGGCCGCGGAGCTCGGCATCGAGGTCGTCGTCGCCTCGCCGATCCGCCGGGCCCGGGAGACCGCCGAGGCCGTGGCCGCCGAGCTCGGGCTGCCCGTCGAGTACGACGAGGACCTCGTCGAGCTCGACTTCGGCCGGCTCGAGGGCCTGACCGCCGAGGAGGCGCGGGCGCAGCACCCGCTGGCCACGCGCCGGTTCATCGGCGACGTCACCGTGGCCGCACCCGGCGGGGAGTCGGTGGCCGACGTCAGCGTGCGGGTCGGCCGGGCCCGCGCCCGCATCCTGCGCGAGCACGCCGGCCGCACGGTGCTCGTCGTCAGCCACGTGACACCGATCAAGCTGCTGCTGGCCGCCGGGCTGGACGTGGCCGACGACGTCGTCCACCGGGTGTTCCTGGAAGCCGCGTCGTTCTGCACGGTGGCGTGGAGCTCCGACGGGCGCGCGTCGGTCCGGCTGGTCAACGACACGAGCCACCTGCGCTAGTCCTCACCCGATGAGTTGACCGTGCCCCGGCCGTCTCCCCTGCACGACAGGCGACCAGGGGAGGCGGGCGACATGGGCAGGGCGATCCTCTTCGCGGCGGTGTCCCTCGACGGGTACATCGCCCGCGAGGACGACTCGGTGGGGCCGCTGTTCGACTGGTACGGCAACGGCGACGTCGCCATGACCTTCACCGACGAGTCGCGCGTCTTCCACGTCACCGCGGAGACCGCCGACTTCCTGCGGTCCATGACACCGCGGATGGTCGCGGGCGTGGTCGGCCGCCACCTGTTCGACGTCACCAACGGCTGGGAGGGCGTGCCGCCCAACGGCGAGCACGCCTTCGTGGTCACCCACGAGGTCCCGGACGACTGGCCGCACCTCGGCACCGCGCCCTTCACCTTCGTCACCGACGGCGTCCGCAGCGCGATCGAGCAGGCCAAGGCGTACGCCGGGGACCGGGACGTCTCGGTCACCGCGGGGGACATCGGCGGCCAGGCGCTCCGTGAGGGCCTCATCGACCAGGTCGTGGTCAACCTCGTGCCGGTCGTCCTCGGTTCGGGGCGGCCGTACTTCGGCTCCGGTGGCCCGCCCGAGGTGCTCCTCGAGGACCCCCGCATCGTCCAGGGGCGGCGGGTCACCCACCTCGTCTACGACGTCCGCCGCTGACGCCGGCGGTGGCCCTCAGACGCGCTGGGCGGCGACGGCGGCGGGGATGCGGGCGACGTCGGCGTCCTGCAGCCACCGGTACCCCGGGGTCAGCAGCGGGTTGACCAGGCGGAACAGGCCGTGGGGCAGCACGGTGAGCTCCTCGGTGACCAGGGAGCCCCCGTCGGGCCGCGGCTCCACCGTCCGCCGTCCCCGCACGGTCATCTGGCGGGTGCCCCCCTCGAAGCCGAGCGAGGTGGGACCGGCCTCGACCACCTCGGTCGGCGTGACGAAGGTCAGCCCGGCGAAGCGGAGTCGTTCGACGGCGCGCTGCCCGACCCGTGCCGGGCCCGGCGGGTCCACCTGCATGCTGACCACCGCCGGCCGCCACTCCCGGTCCCGGGTCAGGTCCAGGACGAGCGCCGCGGTCGCCTCGACCGGAGCGGGGACGACCACGCGGGAGGTCAGGGTCACCATGCCGGGATCGCAGCACCGCCCCGGTCGGCGGTCGAGGGTCCATGGTCCTGCGGGAAGGGCGGCCGCGGGGACGGCGTTGTAGGGAGTGCCCCACGCCACACCCGGCAGACCGCCGGCGCGGGAGATCATGGGGCCGCACGCCCGACCCGAGGAGATCCGTGACCGCCACCATCGCGCCCGCCACGTCCGCCGTCGTCGGTGACGAGCGCACCCTGTCGGCCGCCGAGTACGAGACCTGGGCCGCGGAGGTCCGCGAGCTGGCCGCGCAGCGCGGCGCGGTGATCCTGGCGCACAACTACCAGGTCCCGGAGATCCAGGACGTCGCGCACTTCACCGGCGACTCGCTCTACCTCTCCCGCGTCGCCGCGCAGACCGACGCCCGGGAGATCGTCTTCTGCGGTGTCCACTTCATGGCCGAGACGGCGAAGATCCTCTCGCCGGGCAAGACCGTGCTGCTGCCCGACCACGCCGCCGGCTGCTCGCTGGCCGACTCGATCACCGCCGAGCAGCTGCGCGAGTGGAAGGCCCAGTACCCGGGAGCCGTCGTCGTCAGCTACGTGAACACCACCGCGGCGGTGAAGGCGGAGACCGACATCTGCTGCACGTCGTCCAACGCCGCCGACGTCGTCCGGTCGATCCCGGCCGACAAGGAGATCCTCTTCTGCCCCGACCAGTTCCTCGGCGCGCACGTCAAGCGGGTCACCGGGCGGGAGAACATCCACATCTGGGCGGGGGAGTGCCACGTGCACGCCGGGATCAGCCCGGCCGACGTCCGCGCGCAGATCGCCGCCCACCCGGACGCCGAGATCCTCGTGCACCCCGAGTGCGGGTGCACGACCTCGGTGCTCGACCTGGTGAGCCACGGCGACGTGCCGGCCG
The DNA here is from genome assembly GCF_051383655.1 of Geodermatophilus sp. CPCC 205761. Classification (NCBI taxonomy): domain Bacteria; kingdom Bacillati; phylum Actinomycetota; class Actinomycetes; order Geodermatophilales; family Geodermatophilaceae; genus Geodermatophilus; species Geodermatophilus sp. CPCC 205761. The sequence continues at coordinate 72,688 of NZ_JALPKQ010000012.1, read as the reverse complement.
ACCGCACCCGCGTGCTGTCCACCGGCGGCATGGTCGAGGAGGCGGCGCGCACGCAGTCGCGCGAGGTGCTCGTGGCCACCGAGGTGGGCATCCTGCACCAGCTGCGCGGCCTGAACAGCGGCACCGCGTTCATCCCGATGAACGACCGCGCCGCCTGCCGCTACATGAAGATGATCACGCCGGCCAAGCTGCTGCGGACGCTCCGCACCGGCGAGGGGGCCGTCGACGTCGACCCGGAGACCGCGGCGCGGGCCCGCCGGGCGGTCGAGGCGATGATCGCCATCGGGGAGCCCGGCCGCGGCGGGGAGTGAACCCGTCGGTTTCCGTGGAAACCGCCAGGGTTCAGCGCAGGACGTCGGAGGAGATGTCGGCGACGATCGCCGTGAACGTGCCGGTGTCCACCTCGTCGTCGACGGTGACCCGCACGATGTCGGCGACCTGCTGCGGCGACGTCGGCTGCACGGCCGCGGCACGGGCGGCGGCGATCAGGTGCAGCCGCTGGACCCGGGCGGTGGGGCAGTCGCCGGCGGTCCGGACCGGGGAGAGTCGGTTCTCGCGCATGGGTCGACGGTAGGCAGCTCCGGCGCCGATCCGGGCGTCCGCGGGCGCGTGTCCGCGGCGGTGTGGACCCGTCCGTCCCACCGACCACACTGGGTGGCCGGGGTCACACCACCGGCAGTACCGCTCGCCGGGGGGCGGTCCACCCGATGGGGCCAGGTCAGATGCGCGTGAACAGGTAGGCCGACACCGCGACCCCGAAGACGACGATGAACACCCGCAGCGGGGTGGCGGGGATGCGGCGGGCGATGCGGGCACCGAGGAACCCGCCGAGCAGGCTGGCCGGGGCGGCGACGGCGACGACCAGCCAGTCGACCGGCCCCCAGATGCCGAAGACGACGAGGGTGACGGTGGCGGTGACCGCCGACAGCGCGGACTTCAGCGCGTTGGCCAGCTTCAGCCGGTGCAGCCCCACCCCGAGGACGCCGACCAGGATCACGCCGAGCGCGCCGCCGAAGTAGCCGCCGTACACGGTGGCCAGGAACAGCGCGACGTACAGCCAGGCCGGGTCCCGGCGCGGGCCGCCGTCCTCGGTCGTCCGGAGCCGCCGGGTGAGCAGCGGCTGCACCGCCAGCAGCAGGCTGGCCAGCAGGACCAGCACCGGGACGACGACGTCGAAGGCCGCGCTCGGCGTGGTGAGCAGCAGGACGCTGCCCGCCGTCCCGCCGAGGAGGGCGACCAGGCCGAAGCGCAGCAGCCGCCCGCGCTGGCCGGCGTACTCGCGGCGGAAGCCGAGGACCCCGCCGAGGTAGCCGGGCCACTGGGCGATCGAGTTGGTCACGTTCGCGGCCACCGTGCCCAGGCCGAGGGCGACGAGGGTCGGGAAGAGGATCAGCGAGCCGCCGCCGGCGACGGAGTTGATCACGCCGGCGACGAGGGCGACGCCCGCGGCGACGGCCAGGTCGAGGGCGGACACGAGCGGCGAGCCTACGGTGGCGGCGTGGAGTCACCGGGAAGGACGCCGCTGGTGCGATGCGTCCTGCTCGTGGGCGGGGGGCGGTGACCGCCGTGGCCGACATCGTCCTGGTGCCCGGGGCCTGGCACGGCGCGTGGTGCTGGCGGCGCGTGCTGCCGCAGCTGTGGGCGGCCGGGCACCGGGTCCTCGCCGTGACGTTGACCGGGCTGGGGGACCGGGCGCACCAGCTCGCGCCGGACATCACGCTCGCCACCCACGTCGAGGACGTGGTCGCCGCGGTCCGGGCGGAGGAGTGCCGGGACGCGGTGCTGGTGGGGCACAGCTACGGCGGCGTGGTGGCGACCGGCGCGGCCGACCGGCTGGGCGGTGCGGTCGGCCGGCTGGTGTACGTCGACGCCGTCGTCCCGGCTCCGGGGGAGTGCTGGTCGACGCGCAACCCGCCGGACGTCCGGCAGGCGCGGCGCGCGGCGATCGAGCGGACCGGCACCATCCCGCCCCCGCCGCCCGGGGTGTTCGGCCTCACCGGCGCCGACGCGGAGTGGGTGGCGCGGCGGCAGACCCCGCAACCCGGCGGCGTCTACGACGACCCGCTCGACTTCGACGCCGACCGCTGGGCGGCCCGGCCGCGGACCTTCGTCGACTGCACCGCGCCGGCGTTGCGCACCATCGACCCCTCCCGGGAGCTGGTGCGCACCCAGCCGGGCTGGGAGCTGGTCGAGCTCGCCACCGGGCACGACCCGATGGTCAGCGCGCCCCGTGAGCTGACCGAGGTGCTGCTGGCGGTCGCCGCGCGCTAGCGACCGTGGAACCGGCGGTGCAGCTCGTGCACCTCCTCGCCCGGCCCGGCGACGGGCCCCTCGGGAACGATGCCGCGGACGACGTCGCCGATCGGCAGCGGACGCACCGGTCCCGGCGGCACCCCCAGCTCGGCCAGCCAGCCGCTCAGCTGGGCCGAGGAGCTGGCGTAGACGATCCGCCCCAGGCCCACCCAGGCGTGCGCGGCCGCGCACATGGGGCAGTGCTCCCCGGACGTGTAGACGGTCGCCGCCGCCCGCTCCGCGGGGGTGAGGTGCTCGGTGGACCACCGCGCGATCGCGAACTCGGGGTGCCGGGTGGCGTCGCCGCCGGCGACGTGGTTGGTGTCCTCGAAGCGCACCCGGCCGGCGGCGTCCACGAGCACCGACCCGAACGGCTCGTCGCCCGCGTCCAGCGCGGCGCGGGCGAGCTCCACGCACCGGCGGAGGTGGGTCCGGTCCACGTCGTCGACCACGGCGCCATGGTGGCGCAGCCGATGAGTTCCCGGCCCCCGCCGGGTCGTCCTGGCATGGGACAGCTGGTCGTCACGCAGAACTGCACGCTGGACGGCGTCATCGAGGCGCTCGACGGGTGGTTCGACCCGCAGGGCGACGACGAGGACACCTCCGACGTGCTGGCGGTGATCCAGCAGCAGATGGCCGCCCAGACCGGCTTCCTCCTGGGGCGGCGGACGTTCGAGGACATGCGCGGCTTCTGGCCGGCGCAGACCGACGACACGACGGGGATCACCCGGCACCTCGACGAGGTCCGGAAGTACGTCGTCTCCCGCACGCTGACCGACCCGGGCTGGGAGAACACGCGGGTGCTGCCCGGGGACCCCGTCGAGGAGGTGCGCGTGCTGCGGGCATCGCACGACGGCGAGGTCGGCGTGACCGGCAGCATCACCCTGTGCCACGCGCTGATCCGCGCGGGGCTGGTCGACGAGTGCCGGCTGCTGGTCCACCCGCGGGTGCTGGGACGGGGGCGACGGCTGTTCCCCGACGGCGTCGACGTCCGGCGACGGCGGGTGGGTGCGGAGGAGTTCCGTGCCGGGATCACGCTGCTGACCTACCGGCCGACGGTCGGCTGACGGCACACTGCCGCCATGCCGACCCAGCCCATGCCCGCCGACTGGCAGCGAGCCCTCGTCGTCGCGGCGCACCCGGACGACATCGAGTACGGCCTGGCTGCCGCGGTGGCCGCCTGGACGTCGTCCGGCAAGGACGTGCACTACCTGCTGGCCACCCGCGGCGAGGCGGGCATGGCGGGGGTGCCGCCGGAGGAGGCCGGCCCGCAGCGCGAGGAGGAGGAGCGGAGGTCCGCCGCCGTCGTCGGCGTCACCGAGGTGGAGTTCCTCGGGCTGCGCGACGGCCAGCTGGTGGAGGGGCTGGACCTGCGCCGGGCCCTGGCGGGGGCCATCCGCCGGCACCGGCCGGAGCTCGTCGTCACCGGGTACTTCGGCGCCACGTGGTCGCCACCCGGGGTATCGCCGTCCTACGTGAACTCCGCCGACCACCGGGCGCTGGGCCAGGGTGTGCTGGACGCGGTCGCCGACGCGGGGAACGAGTGGATCTTCCCGGAGCTGACCGAGGAGCCGTGGCGCGGTGTGCAGTACATCGCCGTCCAGGAGATGACCGATCCGGCGCACGTGGTCGACGTCGCCGAGCACGTGGACGCCGCGGTCGCCTCGCTGTGCGAGCACCGCCGGTACCTGGAGCTGTTGTCGAAGGACCCGGTCGAGGAGCAGGCGCGTCAGGTCATCGACATGGGCACGCTGGCCGAGGACGGCGGCCGGCGGGTCGGCTTCAACCTGTACTGGGGCTGAGCGGCGGCGGTGGGCCGTGTCCTCACCGCGTTCTAGACTGTGGGCACGACGGACGAGTCGGCTGGGCGGTCGCGTCGGCGGGGGAGACCCCGCCGCCGAGGAACGTCCGGGCTCCACAGGGCAGGGTGGTCGCTAACGGCGACCCGGGGCGACCCGCGGGACAGTGCCACAGAGAACAGACCGCCAGCGCTCGCGCTGGTAAGGGTGAAACGGCGGTGTAAGAGACCACCGCACACCGGGTGACCGGTGTGGCTCGGTAAACCCCACCCGGAGCAAGGTCGAGAGGGACGGCGGGCGACCGCCGTCCTGCGCAGGCGTTCGAGGGCTGCCCGCCCGATGCCTGCGGGTGGACCGCTCGAGCCTGCCGGCAACGGCAGGCCTAGATGGATGACCGCCCATCGGGAGGCCGCAAGGCACCCGTGGACAGAACCCGGCGTACAGGCCGACTCGTCCGTCGCCCGCCTCTCTGACCAGAGCTCATGTAGTCAGCGGGGGCGACAGTCCGCCCAGGGTCCGCAACTCGGCCGCGGACGCCGCCGACGGCGGCCTCCCTGGAAGCAGCTGTCGGTGTCCCGCCGGCGGCGACCGCGGGTACCTTGGACGCGCCCGCCGTAGCAGATGGACCGGTCGAGAAGACGGCCACCAGCCACCACCGGCCCCGGCCACGGATCCTCCGTCGGCGTGGACGGGGAGCCCTGAGACACCGATCGACCTCGCCGTCCTGCGCAGGCGGCTGCGCGGCGCTGTGGCCGCCGGGTTCTCGCCGTCCTGCGCCGACGATGACGACGTCTCCTGGCTGCTGCTGGCGTTCGAGGAGCTGGGTTCCAACGCGCTGCGGCACGGCAGCCCACCCGCCCACGTGGCCGTCACGATCACCGCGACCGGCTGGCTGGTGGAGGTGAGTGACGCCGCGCCCGACCGGCCACCGATCCCGGCCGAAGGGCGCGACGCCGCCCTCGGGGGCCTCGGGCTCTCTCTGGTGGCCCGGCTCAGCGACGGCCACGGCTGGGTGGAGGAAGTCGGCCGCAAGCGCGTGTGGGCCCACCTCGTCTGCGCGACCGCACGACCGACCGACCGAGAGGCGGGAAGTCCGCACGACGGGACGCAGACCTCCCCACGTTCTCCACACCCGGACGACCAATGGCCTCAGCAGTCGAGACCGCGGATGGCATCGCCGTGGTCGCGCACGGACCCCCGTGCTGGCGGCCGAGGTCCGGCAGTCGAGCAGTGGCTGCCGGACCGCCTGTCCGCCCGGCCGTTAGCTGCTCTCCGTGCCCGGCCTTCCTCGGTCGGAATCCACTCGCGGAGACGACGGACGTTCGCCGAGCATCTCCTCGATGACGCGGTCGAGCCGTTCGTCGATCACATCCCTCAGCGGCGGTGTCGACAGCGGAACGCAGTCGGCCCGGTAGCGGTCCGCGAGTGCCTCGTTGAGGGCCTGGGCGAGGACGTCCTGCTGGAGCCCCTCGAGCGGCACCAGGCCCTGGAGATAGCCGTCGAGGTCGAAGGCGTCGCCGGTGCCGCCCAGCGCCAGGTAGCGCAACCACATGTCCCGCACACTCAGCTCGGCCCGAACCCGCGCGCTGTCCATGTGCCGGTGGCGCTCATCGATGGTCATGGTCGTGGCGGTCAGGCACCGGCGGAGCGGGCGTTGCGAGCGGCCACCGCCGCCAGGAGGGCACGGGCCACGTCGTGGACAGGGTGGCCGGCCTGCCGGGCGGCGTCGGAGAGCCTGGCGAAGGCGTCCTGCTCGCTGGCGGCGCCCCGGGCGAGCAGCACGCCGGTGGCCCGGGCGACGGCGTCCCGACTGGCCAGCGCATCAGCCAGCTGCCGACTGAGCCGGCGGGCCTCCTGGAGGCTCTGGGAGTTGGCCAGCAGGATCGCGGCTTGTGCGGCGAGCAGGCGCATGACGTGCTCGTCCTGGGGTCCGTAGTTCTGCTGCCGCTCGCAGTAGACCTTCATCGCGCCGATCGATTCCGCGCCCACGATCAGCGGTGTGCTCAGCACCGAGCGAACACCCATCCGACTGACCGCCTCGTTCCACTGCGGCCACCGACCGTCGGTGGCGGTGTCATCGATCCGCACCAGCTCCCCGGTCCGCCAGGCGGTCAGGCAGGGTCCTTCGTCCAGCTCGTACTGGAGCACGTCAGCCTGTTCGACGGCAGCGTTGGACGCTGCGCGCGACCGCTTGCCGTGCTCGTCGACGACGGTGACCCGGCACCCAGGGTGCCTGCAGTGGTGGTCGCGGCAAGCGTGGTGACGAGTGCAAGGGCAGTGTCGACGGTCTCCCGGGAGAGGACCAGGCCCGCCATCTGGGTCAGTGCCGATGCCAGTTCGTCGGGTCCGGGCGGTGCCGTGTCCGGCACGTGCGGAGCGGGGTCTGGCATGGCGGCTCCCTCCAGCGGTGCGGGCTGCCCGGTCAGGTGTCTCGTGCGCGCGGCGGGCGGTGAGTCGCGGGGGTGCGGTCGAGTTCTCCGGTGAGCACCAGGTGGTCGGCGACGTCGCGCACCTTGCGGTTGGTGTTCATCGAGGCGTCCGCCAGCAGTCGGAAGGCCTGGTCAGCGGTGAGCTTGAACCGTTCGATCAGCACACCCTTGGCCTGCTCGATGACCGACCGGGACTCCATCGCCTTCTCCAGGTTGTCAGCGAGGTCCCGGGCATCCTGCAGCGCGTCCAGGTTGGTCAACGCAGCGCCGGCATAGGCGGCGAACGCGGCAAGTGCAGCCCGGTCGTCGGCGGTGAACGCCTCGGCCACGCGCGCGTACACGTTCAGTCCCGCGGCCAGGTGCGCCGCCGGCACGGGCGCGGCCATCGAGCTCAGCGCGCCGCGCTCGAGGAAGGTCGGCAGGTAGTCCGGCCATCGGTCCTCGGTGCGGCCGTCGGGGATCTCGACCACGTGACCGCCGAGGGCAGCCTCCAGGCAGGGACCGTGACCGCGCGCGTACTGGCTCTCGTCGAGGTCGCCGGCCAGTGATCCGGTGAAAGCGGCAGTGGCGGGCTGCTCGCCGCGCATGAGCGTGATCGACACCTCGGCGCCCGCAGGCATCGCCTGCTGGACCAGCTCGACAACGCGTTGCAGTACCGACTGCGGGGTCTGGTTCGACAAGAGCAGCCGGCCGAGCTCGTCGAGGGCCGCCCGGGTCTGCGGCACGCTCTGACTGTCGGTGCGATCGGTCACCAGCGCCGCTCCTCACGCCCTGCGGCCTGGCGACCTCGACCACTGCCTGCCGAGGAGCAGGTCGCGCGCCCGTCTCGCGGACGGGCCCCACCCTCGTCTTGAGTGGGCTGCGCCGACGGACCTGCTGCACCACGACTGCGGGAACGAACGACGGCGTTGAGCACGGTACCCGACATTGACTGCGCAGGGCGGACCTCGCCCACCGGGCAGGTATCGACCCCGTCGGCGACGATGGGATCGCCCCGCACGCAGGAGCAGCCTCCGCCACGCGCACCGACCTCGACGAGGGACCACCACCCGCCGGCCGGTCGCGGCACGCCGACGCCGGCATCGGAGGAACCCGTGCAGATCGACCCGCTCACCGCGCGCCGCAACACCGTGCTCGCCGGCCTCGGCCCGGCGACGCTGGCCAGACTGTTGCCGGCGCTGCGGCCGACGCCGCTCCTCTCGGGAGTCGTGCTGCACGAGCCGGGGGAGGCCATCGAGGCCGTGCACTTCCCGCTCGTCGGCGTCGTCTCGATCGTCGCCGACCTCGGCGTCGACCTGGTCGTGGAGACCGCCACGATCGGCCGAGAAGGCATGGTCGGCATCCCGCTGGTCCTCGGTGCAGGCATCCCGACGGAACGAGCGTTGGTCCAGGTGCCCGGCGAGGCGCTGTCCATGGCCGCTGCAGACCTCAAGGCGCACCTCGCCGACGTCGACGGCCCGCTGACCGACATGCTGCGCCGCTCGGCCCAGGCACTGTTCACCCAGGTTGCGCGCAACGCCGCCTGCAACCGGGTTCACGTCGTGCGCCAGCGCGCCGCCCGCTGGCTGCTCATGACCGCCGACCGGATGGACAGCCCCACCTTCGAGCTGACCCAGCACTTCCTCGCCCAGATGCTCGCGGTGCGCCGCACCTCGGTGAGCGAGGTCGCCCAGTCACTGGCCGAGGACGGCTGCCTCACGTACGTCCGCGGCAGGATCACCATCATCGACCGGCCGCGCCTGGAGGCCCGCGCCTGCAACTGCTACGACGCGATCCGCCTGGCCACTGAAACGGCCCTGACGTCCACGTAGCGGTCAGCCCTCCTCGAAGCACGGCGGGCAGCGATCGACCGCCCGACAGCGACCTCGTGGCCGTCCGCACGGCGTCCGCACGGCCCCCCGCGAGGCCCTCTCGGCTCAGGACTCGGGGGCGTCCTGCCGGACCTCACGCTCCGGGATCGCTTCGACGGTCACCGGCACGGGATCAGCGGGCCCGAAGACCCGCGAGGCGGCCGTGATCGTGCCCTTCAGCACGTACTGCATGTAGTTCGCGGCGGCCATGGGCCCCAAGCCGAAGGGCAGCAGCCCGGCCAGCAGGGGCGGTCCGATCGCCAGCGCCCATGCCCGGAGGATCTCCGACTCCGAGGCGGCGATCTCCTGCCGCTCCTCCGCCGGCAGGGCCACCAGGGCGTCGAACGCAGCGGCCCCTGCCAACAGCGACGCGTGGGGTCCCAGGATGGCGTCGGGACGGATCCGGCCGGTCCTGTCGAGCTTGACCGCTCCCTCCGTGAGCACCAGGAGGACGGCGATGCGGGTGAGTTCGGGGTCGGTGAGGTCCCGGTCGTGGAGCAGTCCCACCTTGATTGCCGCACTGACCGACTCCTTCAGGACCTCCCTCAACGCGACCGGGATCGCGGCTGCCGAGATCGCCGTTCCCACACCCGGCACGATCGACGGCAGCGAGAAGGAGACCGCTCGCGCCGCCCTGATCCGGTTCCCGCGCGTCACCTGGCTCACCAGCTCCCCCGGGGCGACGAGGGGCTTGCTCGCCCGGACCTTGTCGACGACCTTCTGGGCCTCCTCGAGGGACGGCTGGAGAGTCCGGTTGATCAGCGCCATCGCACGCTCGACGGTCGCTTCGATGTCGAACTCCGGCTTCGGGAAGTTGAATCCGCCGGTCATCGGGTCTCCTGTCGGTTGTCGCCTCCTGCAGGATGTCAGCCGAAGTCCCGGGCGCGTCGCTTGACCGTCATCGGGACGTTCGGCTTCCAGGCGGGCCCATGGGCGGGCGGGGCGTCCTGCCGGCCACTTCGCACCCATCGTCGGCTCGTTGATCAGGACACCTCGACCGTGCCCAGCGGACTGCTCACGGCCATCCGGCGTCTCTCGCGGACGACCGCTCCCGGTCTCCCTCATTCGGATGGCCCGGCGCGGCGTTTCCGCGGGAACGTCGTCGAGTCAGCTGCCTTGACCGCGTTCCGCGGGAACGCTCGACGGCGGTCTGGGGGCGACGGTGTCGAGGCACGGCGTGCTGATCCCAGGTCGACCCTGGGGGCGTCGGGGGCGCTGACCCCTTCTTCGGATCCGTGACCGGGCCGGGCGACGGCCCGATGCGGTGATCGAGAGGTCCCGGACGAGCCGGCAGATGGCGGTCCCGCGTTCGTCCACCGGCCGCTGACGGCCGCGCGGACGTAGTCTCCTGTCCTCCGAAGTCACGCTGCGGGGGTGGCGATGACGAGCCTGGGCGCCGACGGCGCACCCTTCAGCACTGCCGGTCTCACGGCCTTCGCCGTGGCCGTCATCGGTACGGCGGCGACGTTCGGAATCGGTCTCCTGAACTACCGCAGGCAGGGGCAGGTCCTGCGTTCGCAGGAGAGGTACCAGGCCGAGCAGTTGAAGCTCCTCGAGTCGGCGCAGGTCACCGACCGCTTCACCCGGGCCGTCGAGCAGATGGGCAGTGAGAGCACGCACGTCCGCATGGGCGGGATCTTCGCCATGGAGCGGATCGCCCGGGACTCGACGATCGATCGCCGGTACGTCGTCGACACCCTGGCGGCGTTCGTCCGGGGACGGTTGCCCTCCGATGACGTGGAGGAGCGGCGTTACGTGAAGATCCTGCGGCTGCGAGCCCCCGACGCGCAGGCCGCCCTGAGCGTTCTCTGCCGCCCACCCTTGTCGGACGCACGGGGCTCGGCGGGGGACGGCGTACGCCTCGATCTGTCGCGCACGGACCTCCGCCGTGCCGACCTGCGCGATGCGCGACTCGACGGCGTCAGCCTGTGGGGCGCACGACTGGAGGGTGCCGACCTCCGAGGCGCCCACCTGGCGGGCAGCATTCTGGAGAAGGCCAATTTCGGCAGGGTCGATCCCGGCAACCAGTACTTCCAGCGGGGGGCCGACCTGAGCGGCGCCGATCTGACGGGCGCGCGGACGGCGGGTGCCTTCCACCTGGACGAGGCCATGACCGACGGGACGATCGGCCTGCCCACCTAGCCCCGCGCCGTCGTCGGAGCGGGCAGGATCGACAGACGTGCGAGCCGACGTCCCGCGGCTGAGGTCCTCTGCCGCCGGACCCGCGTAGCTGTGGCCTACGACCGGGACACCGCCGAGCGGGTCCGACGACTCCTCGCCCCGCACGGCGACGTCGTCGACAAGCGGATGGTCGGCGGGGGACTGTCCTTCTCGGTGGACGGCCGCATGTGCTGTGGCGTCACCGGCACCGGGCTCCTGGTCCGCGTCGGCCCCGACGCGGTGGCCCGCACCCTCGAGGAGCCGCACGTCGGCCCGATGGAACTGGGCGGCAAGCGGCTCTCGGCCTTCGTCCTGGTCGACCCCGCCGGCTACGCCACCGACGAGGCGCTCGCCGGCTGGCTGCAGCGCGCCCGCGACTTCGTGGCCACGCTGCCGTAGCCGAGGACGCCGGCGGAAAGGCGGTGCTGAGCCCGGGCACCCCGCACTACCGTCCGCGGGGGTGACCCCTCCACGGATCCGCCCACCCGGTGTGGCCGACGAGCGCACCCAGCTGCTCGGCTGGCTCGATCTCCAGCGGGCGATCGTCCCGTACAAGTGCGAGGGGCTCTCGGAGCAGGACGCCCACCGGGCACTGCTGCCGACCTCGCCGGCCATGACCGTCGCGGGCCTGGTCTCCCACCTCCGCTGGGTGGAGCACTGCTGGTTCGAGGTGCTGTTCCTCGACCGCCCGGCCGACGGCAACCCGCAGTTCGGGGAGGTGGAGGCGGCCGACTTCGAGGTCGGCGACACCCCGCTGGAGCAGCTGCTCGACGAGTACGCCCGGCAGTGCGCCGTCTCCGACGAGATCGTCGCCGCGGCCGACCTCGACGACCGCGGCCGGAACGCCGAGTACGGCGCCACCGAGCTGACCCTGCGCTGGATGCTGCTGCACGTGCTGGAGGAGGTCGCCCGGCACGTCGGCCACCTCGACGTCCTCCGCGAGCAGCTCGACGGCGCCAGGGGCTACTGGTGAGACGGCCTACTCGACCCGCAGGTCGCCCTCGGCGGGGTACGGCTCGGCCAGGGCGCCGTCGGGGGCGAACCGCGCCCGGAAGGTGAGCCTCGAACCGGCCCCGGCCTCGCCCAGCAGCGCGCGGCGGAAGGCCACCGCGAGGTCCTCGCCCCGGCGCCGGGACAGCAGATCGGCCATGCCGGCCACCGGAGCGGCGTCCTCCACGTGCACCACGACCGTGTCCCAGCCGTCCCGACGCGGGTCCGGCTCCCGGGACACGATGGGCCCCGAGAGCCGGGTCAGGTTCTCGACGACCTGGACCACGTCATCGCCCCGCCACCGTCAGGACGGCGCCGGGTCGCGGCGCCGTCCGCGGTGACCGTCCTCAGTCCGCCCCTGTCCCTCCGGACACGACCAGCTGTTCGAGGGCGGCGATGTCGGACTTCAGCTTCGCCAGCGCGCTGGTCACCTCGCCGTCCGCCCGCGGCGTGGGGACGCCGGCGAGCCCCTCGCCGGCCGCCGCGCTCGGTGCCTGCGACGGGGGTGCGGGCGGCGGCGGGCTCACCGACACGGTGGCCGTCATGCTGGGCCCGGACGTCGAGATGCCGGTGATCGAGACGGCGGTGTCCTGGCCGGCGTAGGAGTCGGAGCTCGGCGTCGACGTGGGCGTCAGCGCGGTGTTGGCGCTCGTGCCCGGGTAGACGTCCCCCGCGTCGCCGCGGTTCCGGTTGCGCTCCAGGTCCCGCTTCCCGTCGGCCTGCACCAGGCCGACCATGTAGTGGAACTCGTCGGTGTTGGTGGTCTGGGCGTCGTCGATGTGCCAGACGAGCAGGCCGCCGGCCGGGATGAGGCCGTCGTACCCGGTGCGCTGCCGGTTCTCCACGAGGAAGTACTCCTTGCCGCGCGTGCCGTCCCGCCACATGCGGTGGACCGTGCGGCTGGTCTTGACGTCGTCGAACGTGATCGTCCCCGCGTCCTCGACGTTGACCTCCTCCACCCAGCCCTGCTTGAGCTTGCACCAGGCCGACGGGTGCGCCGGCAGGTCACCGCCGCCGTTCCACGAGCCACCGGCCATGAGGCACCAGTTGCCGGCCCCCTCCGAGGTGTCGTCGGTGTCGTAGAGGTCGGGCAGGCCGAACAGCAGGTGGCCGAGCTCGTGCGCGCTGACGCCGATCTTCGCGTCCTCGGGGATCGTCAGGTAGGCGTAGATGCGGGTGCGGTCGGTGCGGTACGGCGACGTCAGCACCCACTTGTGCGACCAGATGTCCCCGGAGTCGCCGGTGGCCTCGCCGCCGCCCCCGGCGTGGACGACGACGAAGGCGTCGACGTAGCCGTTGCCGTCGTTGTCGTAGGGCTTGAAGTCCACCTGCGGGTCGGCCGCGACCGCCGCGTCGCGGGCCATGTGCTGCGCCCGCGGGGTGCCGGTCGGCCGGCCGATGCCGAAGTTGTCGTTGGCGTACCACGCCAGGGTCCGCGGCATCCGGTACGGGCCGACCACCTCTCCGACGAGGTCGATCTTGCCGCCGCTGACCTCTTTGAAGTACTCGGTGACGCTCCCGCGCGGCAGCACGCCGGTCGAGAAGAACAGGTCGTTGAAGTGCTGCGGCGTCTCGTTCATCGGGTGGTCGGCGAAGTCCACCAGCACGACGACGACGCGCACCTTCCCGCGCAGCGGGGCGCGCTCCGCCGCGGCACCGCTGATGGCGCTGTACGGCGTGCCGAGCGGGAACTCGTCGGCCGGGATGATCGTCCCGTCGTCGAACCCCGGCCAGCGCGGCCTGCGGGGCAGCGTCAGCTGCCGCAGGATCGGCGACTCGGCGTCGGCACGGAACTGCCGCAACTCCTCGCGCAGCCGCTCCCGGAGCTCCGGGCTCGGGGCCACGGCACACAGATCCCGCCAGACCGCCACGGACATGGCGCACCTCCGCTCTCGTCGGATCCGCGGCGATCCTCGGCGCGGTGCCGTCACGCGACCGTCACGGGAGCGTCACCGGGTCCGGCCCGGGCCGGCGGTCAGCGGGCCACGAGCAGGACGAGGACGCCGCCCAGCGCACCGGTCAGGACGCCGACGACCAGCAGGACGAGGGCGCTCGCCCGGTCGAACTGGCTGCCCAGGAGCACGTCGACCAGCAGCCCGGCATCGCCGGACCGGTCCCGCCAGGCGCGCAGCGCGGCACCGGTCCGCCGGCTCTCCCGGATCAGGAGCGCGAGGGCGGTCAGCTCGGCCAGCAGCGACACCAGCAGGCAGACGACGGCCAGGGCGACCTGCGCGGTCTCGCTCATGCCGGGAAGCGTGCCGCACGCGGACCGGCCGCGGGGGCGCTCAGGGGGTGCAGCGGTCGCCGTCGGGGCCGGGGGCCAGCGGCCGGGAGGCCTCGTCGGCGGCGGTGAGGGCGCGGGCGTACCAGCGGGCGCAGGCGGCCGTCACCAGCGCCCAGGCGAGCAACAGCAGGACGATCACCGCCACGGCCGGCTCCCGGCGGTGAGCGTGACCCCGTGCGAGGCGAGATCGGCGCGGACCCGCTCGGCGTTCCGCCGGTGGGTGGCGGCCCGCTCGCGCAGGACGTCGGCCAGCGCCGGGCTGGCGCACCGGCCGGCCCGCCGGTCGAGCACGGCGGCGGTCTCCACGTAGACGGCCGCGCGGCGGATCAGCTCGACGATCTCGAGCCGGTTCTCGGCGAACTGCCGTCCGGTGCGGACGGGGCCTCTGTGCGTGTCACGGTGGGCGAGCTCGGTCACGTCCGTCACCTCCAGAGGAGCGCTGTCAGGGAGGAAGACGCCCCCGCCCGACGGGGATGACGCGAGATCCGCTGCGGTAGGCCATGTCGTAGCTCGACAGCACCTCCAGCAGGAACGCCGATGCCGACCGGGCCACCTGCGGCACCTCGCCGGCAGGGGTCTCGGCGAGCACCTCCGCGAGGAGGTCGTGGTGCACCTGCACCACCTCGAGCAGGCTCCGACCCGCGGCCAGGGTGCCACGCCCGAGCTGGTAGCCGGTGGTCAGCGCCGATTCCTCCTGCCTCGACAGGTACCGGAGGAAGGCCGCGCGGTAGTCGCGCAGCAGGTCCCCGTGCGGTGTCACGGCCCCGGCACCGGCGGGGCGGCGAGTCGTGTGTCCAGTTCCTCCAGTCCTTCCTCGAGGTCCAGCGCGGTGATGACCGTGCCGGTGTCCATGCCCAGCTCCACCATGGCGAAGGCGACGTCGGGCTGGATGCCGACGATGACGGTGACCGCGCCTCGCAGCCGGGCCATCTCGGCGATGTCCCGGAGGGTGCGCGTGCCGAAGGAGTCCAGGACGTCGAGCGCGGCCACGTCGATGACCACCCCGCGGGCGCGGTCGGCGCCGATCCGCTCCACGAGGTCCTCCTGGAAACGGACCAGCTGGGAGTCGTCGAGCGCCGTGTGCACCGAGGCGATCAGGTACGGGGCCTGCCGCAGGATGGAGAACAGCCGCGGGCCGGGTGTCATGGCCCACCTGTCTCGCTGCCCCGGGTGACCGTGTACCCCAGGAGCCGCTCGGCCTGCTCCAACCCGCCCTGCAGGTCGCCGATCGTGTTCATCTTGCTGAGATCCACCCCGATGGTGACCAGCGTCTGGGCGATCTCGGGGGACAGACCGGTGATGATCACGCTGGCGCCCATGAGCCGGGACGCGTCCACCGTCCGGACCAGGTTGTTGGCGACGGACTCGTCGACGTCCGGGACGCCGGTGATGTCGACGACGACGACCTTGGCCCGGTGGGTGCGGATGCCGCTGAGGAGTTGAACGGTCAGCTGACGCGCGCGCTCCTGGTCCAGCACACCGATGATCGGCAGGATCAGCAGCCGCTCCCGGACCGGGAGCACCGGCGTCGACAGCTCCCGGATGGCGTCCTGCTGCTGCCGGATGACCCGCTCCCGCTCGTCGACGAAGCTGACCGCGACGGTGTTGGCGATCCGGTTCGCGGCCGGCTCGTAGGCGTCGAGCACACGGTTGAGCAGGGGCAGGTCACCCTGGTACTTCTCGAACAGCGACCGGGCCAGGACGTCGCGCAGCAGCAGGACGATCCCCACGACCTCGTGGGTCTCCACGCCGCGCGGGATGATCCGCTCGGACAGGTCGCGGGCATAGTGCTGCAGCGCCTCCACGCTGCCGGTCTCGAGCACCTCGACGTAGTTGTCGTAGACCAGCGTGGTCTCGGCGGCCATCTCCTGAGAGGTCATCGCCTGCAGCAGGTGGGCCCCCTGGATGCGCGAGGCCCACTCCTGCCGCAACCGGGTCCGGTGCTCGCGCAGGTGGGCCACGAGCTGGGGGAGCAGGACGTCCTCGTCGGCGTGCGCAGTCGAGTGCGGGCGGGCCTCGGTCACGGTCGCGTCCTCGTTCCTCGTCATCGCTCTCCCCGCCACTTCGTCATCGTCACCGTCACGCCGCGGCCGCTCTCGGAGAGGACCGCGAACTCGTCCATGAGGCGTCGGGCACCGGGAAGCCCGAGCCCGAGACCCCGGTAGGTGCTGTAGCCGTCCCGCAGGGCCTCTTCGACGTCGGGGATCCCGGGGCCGGAGTCGCGCGCCACGATGGAGATGCCGGTCCGCGGTTGCTCGACGGGCTC
The DNA here is from genome assembly GCF_051383655.1 of Geodermatophilus sp. CPCC 205761. NCBI lineage: Bacteria > Bacillati > Actinomycetota > Actinomycetes > Geodermatophilales > Geodermatophilaceae > Geodermatophilus > Geodermatophilus sp. CPCC 205761. The sequence goes on along the minus strand of NZ_JALPKQ010000012.1, from coordinate 56,618 downwards.
GACCACGATCTCGCCGGCGTCGGCGAAGCGCACGATGTTGCGGGCGATCTCGGAGACCGCCGTGGCGATCAGCGTGATGTCGGTGGGGGAGAACCCGAGCTGGGTGGCCACCTCGCGGGCCGCCTGGCGCGCCCCGACGATGTCGGCATCGGTGCGGACGGGGACGCGCACGACGTCCTCCCGGGAGCGGCCGCGTCCGACGAGGGGCTCGGACAGCCTCGCGCAGAGGTCGCACTCCAGCAGGTGGCGGGCCGCGTCCACCTCCCGCTGGCGCCGGCGGTCGCCGCCGGAGATGGCGAGCAGCACCGGGCGGCACCGCTCGGTCGGGGGTTCCACGCGCTCGGAGACCAGGAGGTACTCCACGCGCAACCGGGCGCGGGTGCGGTTGAGCTGGGCGGCCACGGCACCGGCGGTCGAGCCGAGCTCGGCGGCGAGGGAGCGGGTGTCCTGGCCGGAGACCTCGTGGGCCAGGAGGGTCGCCCGGTCCCGGTCGGAGAGCCTGGTCAGCGCCTCGGCGACGGCCGCGCGGTCCTCGCTGGCGAGCACGCCCTCGTCGGGCGCATCGGACGGGCGCAGGTCGACGACCCGGTGGAGGTGGCGGCGCTGCCGGTCCGCGTCCCGCCACATCGACGTGACGACGTTGCGGGCAGTGACGATCGCGTAGGGCTCGAGCATCCCCGGCTCCACCCGGCCCGCCGCCGCCAGCACCCGGGCCAGCGTCTCCTGCACCAGGTCGTCGGCGGTGGCCTGGTCGGGGACGCGCGCGGCGACGATCCGGCGGACGAGGGGGATGAGGCCTGCGACGTCCGCAGACTCCATGCCCGCGACATCCACCGGGTCGACGGCCTCCATGCGACGAGACGCTACGCCCGGGGGCACCGGCCGGTCGCGCCGAACGGCGCCGCCGGTGGCACCTGACCAGCACGTCCACCGCGGGACGCGGATCCGGCGATCCATGACGCGCCGTCGTCCCGGCATCCGGGGCGACGGCGGGTCGGGCCCCCGCGCCGAGCAGGACGGATGCGACCGCGGCCCGCCGGACGGGGAACTGCCTGATTCGTCAGCCCCCGCCCGGTGCGACGTCTCCACCGTGCAGGGCCCGAGGAGCCGGCCGGCGGACCCGTGACCCCGGTCCGTCGGCCGGCCCCCGGAAGTCACCCGACAGGAGGAGGTGGCGCTCCGCGGTCGCGCGCCTCCGTTGTGTCATCGTCTGCGTCGTGCGCGCGAGGACCCGGTGACCGTCGTCGTCGCGCTCGCGGCACTGGTCGCACTCGTCGCCGGTGTGGCCGGCGGCGTGGTCGTCAACCGCGCCGCCGGGCGCTTCCCGTGGCCCCCGAGCGCTCGGGTCCGTGACCTGGCCCGCCCCGGAGCCGCCGCCGTCCGCCCGCCGGTGCTGGAGATCGTCACCGCGCTGCTGTTCGTCCTCGTCGGCCTGCGGTTCGGGGTCTCCTGGGAGCTGCCCGCCTTCCTCCTCCTGGCCGGCGCGGGGGTGCTGCTCGCCGTCATCGACCTGCGGGCCCGGCTGCTGCCGAACCGGGTGCTGCTCCCCGCGCTCGGCGCCGGCGCCGCCCTGCTGGTGCTGCCCGCCGCCCTGGACGGCGCCTGGCCGGCCCTGCTGCGCGCCGTCCTCGGAGCCGCGGCGCTGTTCGCCGCCTTCCTCGTCCTCGCCCTGCTCTCCCCGGGGGCGCTCGGGATGGGCGACGTGAAGCTGGCCGCCCTGCTCGGCCTGTACCTCGGCTGGCTCGGCTGGGGCGCGGTCCTCGGCGGGGCGGTCGCGGGCTTCGTCGTCCAGGCCGTCGTGGCGCTGGGCCTGCTCGCCGCGCGGCGGATCGGGCTGCGCGGCGAGCTCCCGTTCGGCCCGGCGATGCTCGCCGGCGCCGCCGTCGCCATCTGGTGGACCGCGCTGCCCGTCTGAGGCGGCTCCCGGCACGACCCGGTCATCCCGGTCACTCCGGGTGACATGCCGGGCCCCGTACACCCGGGGGAGTGACGCGGGTCGATCGATGGGGGGAAGGACCCTCAAGTCGCCGAGCGGAATGCCCGACGGGGTTCTCACTGCCGCAAGGCCGGGTCGACCGATCCGGACCGGACGGCCCGTCCCCCCAGGAGAACCCCCGTGATCAACCCGCTCGCCACTCTCGTCACCCTCGTCGCCCTCGCCAAGGACCGCGTCCAGCGCGAGGAGAAGGGCGCCACCGCCGTCGAGTACGGCCTCATGGTGGGCCTGATCGCCATCGCGATCATCGGCGCGGTCATGTTCCTCAGCGACGAGCTGTCCGGCCTCTTCGACCAGATCGGCAACGAGCTGTCCACCGCCGGCGACTGAGCCCGGCCCCACCCAGCACCGCGGCGCAGCGGCTCCTCCCCCGGGAGCCGCTGCGCCGTCGCACACGGACGAGCGGGCCACGACCACGGAGAGGAGGCGGGGATCGATGCGCAACCGGCTGCAGGAGCAACGCGGGGCCGCGGCGGTGGAGTTCGCCATGATCATCCCCCTGCTGCTGATCCTCGTGCTCGGCATCGCCGAGTTCGGTCACGCCTTCCAGGTGCAGGGCACGCTGTCGGCCGCCGCTCGCGAGGGGGCCCGGGTGATGGCGCTGCAGAACGACCCCGCCGCGGCGCGCACCGCCGTCCGCAACGCCGCGCCCACGCTCGACCCCGCGATCACCAACGCGCAGATCGCCGTCACACCGGCCGCGTGCCCGATGACGAGCACCGGCACCACCAACGTGCGCGTGACCATCGAGTACCCGATGCCGTTCCTCACCGACTTCTTCGGCGTGAGCATCGAGCTGTCCGGGACGGGGGTCATGCGGTGCAGCGGCTGAGAAAGGCCCCCCCTGCCCCCCGCCACGGCGGCCGCACGGCCCTCCGCCGCCGGCTGGCCGGCGAGCACGGAGCCTCGGCGGTGCTCATCGCGCTGCTGCTGGTCCCCGTCCTCGGCTTCACCGCGATCGCCGTCGACGTCGGCGCCCTCTACGCCGAGAAGGCGCGGCTGCAGACCGCCGCCGACGCCGCCGCGCTCGCCGTCGCCCGCGACTGCGCCCGGGGCGCCTGCGGGAACATGCAGGCGACCGCCCAGGCCCTCGTCGACGCCAACCTCGGGGACGCCACCGCGGCCCCGCCGGTGCTCGGCAGCGACCCGACCAGCGTCACCGTCACCGGCAGCACGCCGACCGAGCACTGGTTCGCGCCGGTCCTCGGCCACGAGGCGACGCAGGTCCAGGCGACCGCCACCGTGGCCTGGGGCGCGCCGAGCGCGGGGACGGCGGCCCTCCCGCTGATCTTCTCGTGGTGCGAGTTCGCCGTGCAGACCGGCGGCGGCATCCCGTCCACGACCACCGAGCGCACCATCGTGCTGCCCAAGAAGAGCGACACCGGCTGCACCGGGCCCTCCCACATGTTCGTCCCCGGGGGCTTCGGCTGGCTGGTCACCAACGGCAACGGGACCACGTGCCGGGCCACCAGCTCGGTGGGCGGCCGGTTCACCTCGGAGACCGGCAACAACCCCTCGCAGGGCTGCGACCCCGAGGACCTCGCCGCCCTCGTCGGGCGCACCGTGCTGCTGCCGATCTTCGACGACTACGGCGGCACCGGCAGCCACGCCTGGTACCACGTCTACGGCTATGCCGCCTTCACGATCACCAGCTACCACTTCGGCGGTCAGTACGACTCCGGCACGCCCTGCAAGGGCGAGGAGCGGTGCATCCGCGGCTTCTTCACCCGCTTCGTCGACACCTCCGATGCCTTCTCCTACGGCCCCGGCGCGCCCTCACTCGGCGCCTGGGTCCTCCGACTGATCCGATAGGGGCCCCGCCTTGAGACGCCGACTCCTCGCCGCCACCGCGGCGCTCCTCCTCGCCGTGGTGGGCACCGTGGTGCTGCTCGCCTACGTGCGCGGCGCCGACGCGCGCGCCCTGGCCGGCGTGCGCACCGCCGAGGTGCTCGTGGTGGACCAGCCGGTCCCCGAGGGCACGCCGGCCGACACGCTCGGCGAGTACGTCCGGGTCGAACAGCTGCCGGCCAAGGCCGTCGTCGACGACGCGGTCACCGACCTGGCCGCCCTCGCGGGGCAGGTCGCCACGGTGGCCCTCCAGCCGGGGGAGCAGGTGCTCGCCAGCCGCTTCGCCGCTCCGGACGCCCTCGCCGTGCCCGGAACGGTGGCCCCGCCCCCGGGCGCCTCGGAGGTCAGCGTCCTGCTCGAGCCGCAGCGGGCCGTCGGCGGCCGGCTCGCCGCCGGGGACGAGATCGGCGTCTACGTCTCCATGGACCTCGAGAACGAGGCCGGCAAGAAGATCGGCGTCACGCACGCCACCCTGCACGGCGTGCTGGTGACCCAGGTCCAGGGCGCCCCGGTACAGCCGACCGGGTCGGAGACCGAGACCGTCTCCTCGGGCAGCGCGCCCGAGGGCAGCCTCATGGTCACGCTCGCGGTGCCGGCCAGGGACGCCGAGCTCGTCGTCTTCGGCATGGAGCACGGCACGGTGTGGCTGTCCCTCGAGCCCGAGGGTGCGGACTCCTCCGGCACCACGATCGTCAACCAGGGAAACGTGTACGGCGACCAGCTCGCCGGCCTCGGCACCGTCTACGGAGGAACCAAGTGAGTCGCGTGGTGTTGGCCGCGGCCGACGACGAGCTCGCCCAGCGGGTGCACGCCGCGGTCGACGGCGACGTCCAGGTGCTGCCGCCCGGTCGCCTGCCCGGCGACCCGGCCCGGCTGTTCGAGCAGCTGCGGGACGGCGAGCTGCCCGACGTCCTGCTCATCGGCCACCTGGCACCGCCGCAGGAGGTGCTGACGCTGGCCCAGCGGCTCGACGTCCAGTGCCCCGGCATCAGCGTGGTGCTGCTGGCCGAGCCCTCGCCGGAGATGCTGCAGGCCGCCATGCGCGCCGGGATCCGCGACCTGCTCGCCCCCGGCGCGGAGCCCGCGGCGATCCGCGCCGCCGTGGAGCGGGCCGGCTCGGCCGCGGCCGGCCGGCGGCGGGTGCTGCGCCCGGTGGAGGAGACCGCCCGGTACACCGGGCGGGTCATCACCATCGCCTCGCCCAAGGGCGGGGTCGGCAAGACCACGATCGCGTCCAACCTCGCGCTCGGACTCACCGCGGCGGCGCCGCAGTCGACCGTGCTGGTCGACCTCGACGTGCAGTTCGGCGACGTCGCCTCCGCGCTCGGCCTCACCCCCGAGTACACGCTGCCCGACGCCGTCCACGGTCCGGCCAGCGAGGACACGATGGTCCTCAAGACCTTCCTCACCCAGCACCCGAGCGGGCTCTACGCCGTCTGCGGGGCCGAGTCGCCGGCCGCCGGCGACGGCGTCACGGGCGCCGACGTCACCCGCCTGCTCACCTCACTGGCCCGGGAGTTCCGCTACGTCGTGGTCGACACCGCGCCGGGCCTGTCGGAGCAGACCCTCGCCGCGCTCGACCGCGCGACCGACGTCGTGATGCTGAGCAGCATGGACGTCCCCGGCGTCCGCGGACTGCGCAAGGAGCTCGACGTGCTCCGGGAGCTGTGCATGATCCCCGCCGGCCGGCACGTGGTCATGAACCTCGCCGATCCCAAGGGCGGGCTGTCGGTGCGCGACGTCGAGACGGCCATCGGCACCGGGGTGGACGTCGTCGTGCCCCGGTCGGCCGCGGTGCCGGCGTCGACCAACCAGGGCGTGCCGATCCTCGCCAGTGGCCGCAAGGACCCCGCCGTCAAGGAGCTGCGCCGTCTCGTGGCCCGCTTCGCCGCGACCCCGCTGATGAAGCCCAGCCGGTACCGGGCCAAGCACCGGGCGGCGTCGTGAACCTCGCGTCTCGTCTCGCCGCCGCGCAGGGCCGGCACGCGGCGCCCGACGCCCCCGTCCTGTCCGTCGCTCCGGATGCGGCCACCACGACCGCGGCCCCCGTGCCCCGGCCGGTGTCCCCGGCGACCCCGCCCCCCACCGACGCGCTCACCAGGCTCAAGGACCGGGTGGCGAAGGCGCTGTTCGAGCGCATGGGCAACCGGATGAACGACCCGACCCTGTCGGAGGAGGCGCTGCGCACCCTGGTCCTCGGCGAGCTCGACGAGGTCGTCGAGGAGGAGCGGGTCCCGCTCAGCACCGAGGAGCGGCAGCGGCTGACCGCCGAGCTGGCCGACGACGTCCTCGGCTTCGGGCCGCTGCAGCGGCTGCTCGACGACCCGACGGTCTCCGAGATCATGTGCAACGGGCCGGAGAACGTCTACGTCGAGCAGAACGGCAAGCTGGTCCGCACCGGCTCCCGGTTCACCTCCGAGGAGCACCTGCGGCGGGTGATCGACCGGATCGTCTCCCGCGTGGGACGGCGGATCGACGAGTCCTCGCCGCTGGTCGACGCGCGCCTCGCCGACGGCTCCCGGGTCAACGCGATCATCCCGCCGCTGGCCTTCAGCGGGTCGACCCTGACCATCCGGAAGTTCGCCAAGGACCCCTTCGGCGTCGACGACCTCATCGGCTTCGGCACGCTGAGCCCCGAGATGGCCGAGCTGCTGAGCGCCTGCGTCGAGGCCCGGCTGAACATCATCGTGTCCGGCGGCACCGGCACCGGGAAGACGACCCTGCTGAACGTGCTCTCCTCGTTCATCCCCGAGGACGAGCGGATCGTCACCATCGAGGACGCCGTCGAGCTGCAGCTGCAGCAGGAGCACGTCGTCCGGCTCGAGTCACGGCCGCCCAACATCGAGGGCCGGGGCGCGATCACCATCCGCGACCTCGTCCGCAACTCCCTCCGGATGCGCCCCGACCGGATCGTCGTCGGGGAGTGCCGCGGCGGGGAGTCGCTGGACATGCTCCAGGCGATGAACACCGGCCACGACGGGTCGCTGTCCACGGTGCACGCCAACTCCCCGCGCGACGCGATCGCCCGGCTGGAGACGCTGGTGCTCATGGCCGGCATGGACCTGCCACTGCGGGCCATCCGCGAGCAGATCGCCTCGGCGGTGGACGTCGTCGTGCAGCTCACCCGGTTGCGCGACGGCACCCGCCGGGTCACCCACGTGACCGAGGTGCAGGGCATGGAGGGCGAGACCGTCACCCTCCAGGACGCCTTCCTCTTCGACTACGCCGCCGGCGTCGACGCGGCCGGCCGGTTCCTCGGCAAGCCGGCGCCGACCGGCGTCCGGCCGCGGTTCACCGACCGCTTCGACGACCTCGGCATCACCCTGTCGCCGCGGGTGTTCGGGGCCGTCGAGCCCCGGCGGGGGTGGGGCTGATGTCCCCGGCCGTGCTGCTCGCCGGCCTGGTCGCGCTCGCCGGTGCCCTGCTGCTCGTCGCGCTGGTCGTGCTCCCGGCCGGTCCGCGCCGGGTGCCGCTGTCCCGGCTGGACCCCTCGGTCGCACCGCAGGCCTCGGCGCTCGCCGGTGCCTCGGCCGCCGCCGGCGCCGCCGTCGAGCGCGTGCTGGTCAAGCGGGGGCGCATCGCCGCCGGCGCCGCTGCGCTGGAGCGGGCGGGGATGACGATGGCCCTGCCCGACCTGGTGCTGCTCGTCGGGTCGGCCACGCTGGTGCTGGGCGCGCTCGCACTGCTGCTCGGTGGGCCGATCCCCGCCGTCCTGGCCACGGTCGCCACGCCGCTGGCCGCCCGGCTGCTGGTGCGGATCCGCACGGGCCGTCGGCAGGCGGCCTTCGCCGACCAGCTGGACGACTCGCTGCAACTGATGGCCAGCAGCCTGCGCGCCGGGCACAGCCTGCTGCGCGCGGTCGACTCGGTGTCCGCCGAGGCCGCCGCGCCCATGTCGGAGGAGTTCGCGCGCATCGTCAACGAGACCCGCGTCGGTCGGGACCTGGGCGACGCGCTCGACGAGGTGGCCGAGCGGATGGACAGCGACGACTTCCGCTGGATCGCCCAGGCCATCGCCATCCACCGCGAGGTCGGGGGCAACCTGGCGGAGGTGCTCGACACCGTCGGGCACACCATCCGCGAGCGCAACGCCATCCGCCGTCAGGTCAAGGCCCTGTCGGCGGAGGGGAAGCTCTCGGCCGTCGTCCTGATGGCCCTGCCGTTCGGCGTCATCGCGTTCCTGTCGGTGGCCAACCCCGAGTACCTGTCGGCCTTCACGGAGAGCCTGGCCGGGTACGCGATGATCGGGATCGCCGCGGTGCTCCTGGTGGTCGGTGCCCTCTGGCTCAAGAAGACCGTCAGGATCACGTTCTGATGGCGCCGACCGCCGTGCTCGCCGCCGCGGCCGTCGCGCTCGCCCTGCCGCTGCTCGGCTGGGCGCTGTTCGCCCGCCCGCAGGACGTCGTCGTCCAGGCCCGGGCCAACCTGGTCCGGGGTTTGGAGCTGCCCGGCGCGGCCGCGCGGCCGCGATCCGGGCTGCTGCCCCGGCTCACCCGCTCGCTCACGCCGGCCGGGACGGTGGCCCGGCTCAACCGGCTGGCCGGCGGCGCGGGCCGCCCCGCCGACTGGCCGGTGCCGCGGCTGGTCGCGGCCAAGCTGGTGCTGGCCGCGGCCGCGGGCGGGCTGGGGCTGCTGGTCGTCGTGTCCCGTCCCGGCGCGCTGACCGTGCTCATGGCCGTCGTGGTCACCGGCGTCGCCTACGTCGTCCCCGAGCTGCTGCTCTACAGCCGGGGCCAGGAGCGGCAGAAGGCGATCGCCCTCGAGCTGGCCGACACCCTCGACCAGATGACGATCGCCGTCGAGGCCGGGCTGGGCTTCGAGGCGGCGATGGCCCGGGCCGGCCGCAACGGCCGGGGACCGCTGGCCGAGGAGCTGGTGCGGACGCTGCAGGACATCGCCGTCGGCCAGCCGCGCCGGGAGGCCTACGTCGCGCTGGCCGAGCGGGCCGCGGTTCCGGACCTGCGGCGCTTCATCCGCGCCGTCGTCCAGGCCGACGTCTACGGGGTCTCGATCGCCGACGTGCTGCGCACCCAGGCCCAGGAGATGCGGCTCAAGCGGCGGCAGCGGGCCGAGGAGAAGGCGATGCAGATCCCGGTCAAGGTGATCTTCCCGCTGATCCTGTGCATCCTGCCGACGCTGTTCATCGTGCTGCTCGGCCCCGCGGCCATGGACATCGTCGACGCCTTCAGCGGGTGAGCGGGGGCGCATCGGCCGCCCGCCGAGACCTGCGAACTCGTGGCGATCGGCGGCCGATGGCCACGAGTTCGCAGGTCTCGCGCTGGGGGCGCGGCGCGGGTCAGCCGGGCGCGGTGCGGGTCAGCCGGTGGAGCGGGGCTGGGCCGGGTTGGTGGGGACCCCCTGGGACGGCGGGTTGACCGGCGGGCCGGACGTCGCCTCGGAGACCTTCGAGCCGGCCGCGGCGGGCACCGGGTCGTCGGCGGCCGGCGCGGTCGGATCCCCGCCCGAGGGTTTCGCGCCAGCGCGCAGCGAGGTGAGCCGGTTCTGCATGATCGTCACCACCTGCAGGCGGTTGGCGTGCGCCCGCTCGTACGCGAGCAGCGTCTCCAGCCCCGCGGCGTCCAGGGAGCGGATCCGCGAGGTGAGGCCGTCGACCGGCAGGTGGTCGTAGTCGGGCAGCGGGAGTTGGTCGCGCTCGGTCATGCAGCGCGCCTACCCCTGCCCCGCCCGTCCGACACCGGGTGTGAGGCCACTGCCGGTGGGTAGGCGGCTGGAGCGGGAGCGCCCGGGCAGGGCCTCGCTGTCGGTCCCCACCAGCCGATGAGGAGTGGTTCGCACCCCATGGACGTGTCCTTCCTGGAGCCGGTCTTCAGTGCCGCCGGCCCCTACGCCACGGTCTGCGCCGACGTCACGCACACCACCGAGAACGCCGCCACGGAGCTGGAGCTGCGGGTCCGCGCCATCACCGGGAAGCTGGCCGAGCAGGGCGCGCCGGAGGCGGTCGTGGAGGCGGCCCGCAGCCGGCTGCTCGAGGCGAACGACGGCGGTGACGTCGCTCCGCTGCGGGGCCGGGCCCTCGTCGTCGCGGCCGACGGCACCGTCGTCCTCGACCAGCCGCTGGTCGACGTGCCGCGGCAGGAGGTGGCCGCGTGGTCGCCCCAGCCCGACCTGCTGCCGGTGCTGCGTCAGCTGCCCGGCCGGGTGCCGCACATCGTCGTCGTCGCCGACCGGGTCGGGGCCGACATCTCCGTCGCCACCCTCGCCGGCCGCCCGGAGATCGAGGACGAGGTGGAGGGCGACAGCTTCCAGATCCGGAAGTTCCCGGGCGGCGGCTGGGCGCACCACCGTTACCAGCACAACGCCGAGAACAAGTGGGTCCACAACGCGGACAACGTCGCGCAGCGGATCACCTCGCTGGTGCGCCGGGTCCAGCCGAGGTTCGTGCTGGTCGCCGGTGACGTCCGGGCCCGGCAGATCCTCACCGACCGCGCCGCCGACTCGTGGTCGGACCTGGTCGTGTCGATGGACGAGGGCGGCCGCGCCGCCGGTGCCGACCGCGAGCCGGTCGACCGGCGGGCGGCCGAACTGGTCGCCGAGCACGAGGGCCACGAGGAGGCGCAGGCCGTCGAGCAGATCCAGGCCGCCGGCGCCCACGGCCTGGCCGTGACGGGCACCCCGGCGGTCGTCGAGGCGCTGCGCAAGGGGCAGGTCGAGACGCTGGTGCTGGCCGACCAGCCCGGCGAGGCCACGCTGCTGGTCGGCACCTCGCCGCTGGACCTCGGCGTCGACCAGCACGACATGGACGCCCTGGGCACCCACGGCACCGTCGTCCCGGCGGACCGTGCGCTGCTCGCCGCGGCCGTCGCCGGGAGCGCCGGTGTCGTCGTGGTGCCGCGGGCGGCGATGCCGGACGACGTCCCGGTGGCCGCCGTCCTCCGCTACACCGACGCGTCGACGCCGTCGGCCCAGTGACCACCCGAGCGACCAGGGAGCCCCCGTGACCGACCCGCACGCACCCGCCACCCCGTCCGGCACCTCCGAGGCCGACATCGAACGCCGCGCGGCGATCGCCGAGGCCCTCGGCAAGGAGGTGTGGCCGGCCGACCGGGACACCCTGCTGGCGAAGGCGGAGGAGGGCAACGCCCCCGACCGGGTGCTCGCCGACCTGCGCCGGCTTCCGGCCGGCCAGGAGTTCGCCAACGTGCAGGACGTCGCCCGCGCCCTGGGCGTCGGCACGGAACAGGAGCGTTTCTGATGACCACGCAGAAGGAGCCGAGCCCGGAGGCACTGGACAACGTCACCGAGGACAACGTCCGGACCCGGTCGCAACTGCTGCCCGAGGAGAGGGAGGTCGAGGGCAGCGGCATGGAGGAGGTGGCCGCCGAGGTGATCCTCGCCGAGTCGGAGGAGCGGACGGTCCACGCCGACCCCGACGACGCCCAGGGCGGCCACCGGCGCTCCGAGGACACCGCGGACCTGCCCTGAGCACCCACGAGCACTGGGTCCAGCTGCGCTGGTCGGACCCGGACTCCCTCGGCCACGTCAACCACGCCCGGGCGCTGAGCCTCGTCGAGGACGCCCGGCTGGCGATGGCCGAGGGGGCGCCGGGCGACGGCGGGGTCATCCTCGCCCGGCTCGAGGTCGACTACCTGCGCCAGCTCTACTACCGGACCGGCGAGCGGGTCTGCGTGCGCAGCTGGGTCACCCGCCTGGGCACGAAGTCGCTGACCGTGCGCCAGGAGCTGGTGCAGGACGGCGAGGTCGCGATCCGCGCCGACGTCGTCATGGTGCTGTTCGACTTCGCCACCGACACCAGCCGCGCGATGACCGACGGCGAGCGCGGGCACTGGTCGCGGTTCGCCGCCGCCTGAGCCCGTGTCGTCCGGTGCGGACCCGGAACCGGACGCCGTCCGCCCCGTCGGCTGGTCGGCGCGCGACGACCTCAACCGACCAGGTGGTGGCGGACCTGGTCCCGTTCTTGCGCAGGTGATCCCGGGTAAGGGGGCGCCATGCCGAAGACGACGAAGACGGGCACCGCCAAGCAGGACGAGCTGCCCAGCACCCTCCGCCGCTCACCGAAGAAGGCGCAGCGGACCTTCGCCAAGGCCTACGACTCGGCCATGCAGTCCTACGACGATGAGCAGCGGGCCAACCAGACGGCCTGGGCCGCGGTCAAGCACAGCTTCGAGAAGGTGGGCGACCGCTGGGCGCAGAAGGAGGGCGGCAAGAAGGGGCCCTCCGACGCGCGGGCCGCCGGCGGACGCGACACGAACCGCGAGACCAAGGGCGGCGTGGACGCCAACGCCACCAAGGGGCACCTGCTCCAGGTGGCCAAGAAGCTCGGCATCCCGGGCCGGTCGTCGATGAAGAAGAAGCAGCTCGTCGACGCCATCCAGAAGGCCAACGGCAGGAAGACCGCCGCGGCCCGGAAGACGTCGAAGAAGACGTGACCCCGATGCCCGGTCAGGCGCCGGCGATGAGCACCAGGTCGGTCTGCCGGTCGCCGAGGTAGGTGACGCCCTCGCCGGTGAGCGCGATGCCCTCCTCGAGCGCCATCCGCACCGGCTGGCCACCCCACTCGGGCACCGGCACGCGCACGCACAGCTCCAGGGCGTAGACGGTGTCCGGGCGCAGCACCCGCTCACCGGCCCCGGGCACCCCGCCCTGGTCGTCCCACAGGCCGATCGCCGGACCGGCGCCGTGGCCGTGGAAGCCGACCGGGTGCGAGTAGACGTCCCCGTCGATCCCCTCGGCGGCCGCGGCGGACCGCGCGGCCGCGAGCACCTCGTTGCCGGTGCGCCCGACCCGCAGGGCCGCCGTCGTGAGGTCCTGCATCCGGTTGCCGACGGCCATCGCCCGGCGCAGCCCGGCCGGGGCGGTGCTCTCCCCGGCGCGGAGCACGTAGCCGTTGCGCTGGCTGTCGGTCTTCAGCCCCAGGCTGGACGTCCCGACGTCGCAGTGCACCAGATCACCGGGGGCGACGGGGGAGTCGTACGGGACGGCGGGCAGCAGCGCGCCGCGCTCCAGGACCGGCGCCACACCGGCCCGCTGCAGGTCCACGACCGGGTGGAACCACGGCTCCACTCCCAGGTCGGTGAAGCGCTGCCGGATCCACCACGCGAGGTCGGTGGCCGTCGTCTCGCCGACGACCAGGACGGCGGGGGAGAACGCCTCCTCGATCACCTCGCGCACCAGCAGGTTGAGCACGTGCAGCGCGGCGATCTCCTCCGGCAGTCGGGTCTCCAGCCAGCCGACGGCGAGCTCCTCGGCGGGCACCAGCCGCTCGGCCCACGGTCCGAGCGCGTCGGTGAGCAGCCGGTGCTCGGTGTGCGACAGCCCGTCGGCGAGGGCGAAGTCGGCCGACACGTCGACGCCGATGCGCCGGGGGCCGGCCTGCTCGACGATCCGCCGCACCTCGGCCCACTGCGATTCCGCCGACGGCAGGTCGCGGGCGTCCTCCGGCGCCCAGGCCGGCAGGAACTGGCCCACCGGGTACCGGGAGACCGCGGCCGCGGTGACGCCGTCGTCGCTGCGGTGCAGCACCAGGATCGTCCGCCGCCGGGCCGACAGCCAGGTCGCCGGCAGCAGGGTGGCCAGCACCGGGTCCTCGTTGTACTCGCGGCCGACGACCACCCACAGGTCGATGCCGGCGCGGTCCATGAGCCCCGGCAGCAGGTCGAGCAGCCGCTCGGTGAGCCACCGGTCGCGGACGTCGGCCTGCTCGCGCAGCGGCAGCGGCACCGTGCGGGTCGGGTCCGGCGCGACGAGCGTCATGAGGACAGGGAAGCAGAGAACCGGCGTCCCCACCGGTCGAGCGGCCCCCTGCACGGCCCCGCCGCGGGAGCCCTGGGTCCGTCGTCAGGCCGGGCCGGCGGCGGACGCGTCCTCGTGCGGGCGGTTGTCCTGCAGGCGCACGGTGCGCTGGCGGGGGAGGACGGCGGCGACGCGGTTCCGGCCGGCCTGCTTGGCCTCGTACATCGCCCCGTCGGCCTCGTCGACCAGCCGCCACATCGCCGCGGCGGCGTCCTCCCCGTCGACCGGCCGGACCAGCGACATGCCGATGGACGCGGTCACCGAGTGGCCGTCGGCGGTGCGGCTGCCGGAGACCGCCGAGCGCAGCCGCTCGGCCAGCCGGCCGGCCTCGGAGGAGTCGCTGACCAGCCCGAGCACGATGAGCTCCTCGCCGCCGACGCGGGCCAGCACGTCGGTGGGTCGCACCGTCGCCGCCAGCGACGTCGCCACCGCGCGCAGCACGGCGTCGCCCGCCGCGTGCCCGTGGGCGTCGTTGAGCTGCTTGAAGTGGTCGAGGTCGAGCACCATCGCGGCCACCCGGGACCCGTCGCGGCGGGCCTGGCGCCACACCCGCGGCGCCTGCTCGACCAGGTAGCGCCGGTTGGACAGCCCGGTGAGCGGGTCCTGGTGGGACAGCGCCTGGGTGGCGGCCAGCAGCCGCTGCACCCTGCGGCGGAGCACGAAGACGCCGAACGACGCCAGGTTCAGGACGCCGGCACTGATCACGACCTGGAAGGTGATCAGCAGGGGGCCGTCGTAGGAGTGCTGCAACGCGATCGAGCAGGCCACGACCGTCGCCAGCATGGTGGCGCCGAACATCCAGGGGCCGAGGAACCAGGCGGCGACGAATGACGGGAAGAGCAGCATGAGCGGCGTCGCCTGCGCCGGTTCGGCGACGCTGAGGACGACGATCACGTAGACGACCTGGCAGAGCAGCACCAGCCCGAACGTCTGCGCCCGGCCCGCCCGCTGCCGCACGGCCAGCGCCACCGCGGCCACCAGGCAGGCGCCCATCGCGGCGGTGTAGCTGATCCGGGTGGCGCCGTGGTGCAGGGTCCCGTCGATGAACAGGTTCGCCGTGCCGATCAGGCCGGCGACAGCCGTCAGCGCGGCGAGGGTCAGCGCCGCGATACGGTGCTCCGGTCCTCGGCCGACGGACGCGTCGTGCCGCCGCGTCAGTGTGTCGGTGCCCTTGCGTCGCCCCCCGGTCACAGAACAAGCATGCACCACTGGCGGCATCGGTAGTGTGACTTCGCACACTCCGGCGAAACGCGTTGGTCTCGCGATGGACGTGCGCATCCCGCGAGGCCAGGGTGGCGGCCATGTCCCACCCGTAGCCGGGTCTGGTCGACGTCCGCATGCTGGCCGACCACCCCGCTCACGGCGTCCGGCCCCGCCGCGCTGCGGATGGTGGCGCCCGGCGCGGCCACCGCCGGCCGGTTCGGCCTGGTGGAGTACCGGCTCGACCCGCACAGCCCCGGCGCCGCGCCGCACCACCACCAGGCCTCCCCGGAGTCCTTCTGACCGGCGCGGCCCGGCGGTGGCAGGGTGGGCCGCACAGACCCGACGCGGAGGAGGGCGCACATGGCGCAGGGCCCGTGGTTCTACTGCCTCAAGCACCACACCGTCGAGGACCGGGACGGCTGCGCGGAGCGGCACCGGCTCGGTCCGTACGCCACCCGCGAGGAGGCCGAGCACGCGCTGCAGTCGGTGGCCGAGCGGGAGGAGCGGCTCACCTCCGAGGACCGGGACTGGGAGGGCGACTGACGAGGGACCCCCCGCCCGGCGCGGGCCCCCGGAGGGTGGCCGTGCCGGTCCGCCACCAAGGCATGATCGGGACCGGAGCGCCGGGCGGTCCGGCGCGCGAGAGGTGGCGACGTGACTGACGGGCGTTCGGTGGAGGACCTGGTCGTCGGTGTGCTCGGCGGGACCGGTCCGCAGGGCCGCGGACTCGCCGTCCGGCTCGCCGCGGCGGGGCAGCGCGTGCTGCTGGGGTCACGCGACGCCGAGCGGTGTGCGTCCGTCGCCGCGGACGTCGCCACCCGGGCCACGGCGGCCGCGGGCGGCGAGGAGGTCTCGGTGCAGGGCGGGTCGAACCTCGACGTGGCCGGCGCCGCGGACCTGGTGATCATCGCCGTCCCCTTCGCCGGGCACGCCGACACGATCGCCGAGCTGGCCACCCCGCTGGCCGGGAAGGTCGTCGTCGACTGCGTCGTCCCCATGGCCTTCGACGAGCTCGGCGCCTACGTGCTCGACGTCCCCGAGGGGTCGGTGGCGCAGCAGGCGGCCGCGATGCTGCCCGACTCGGACGTGGTCGGCGCCTTCCACCACCTGTCGGCCGTCCTGCTCGAGGACCTCTCGAAGCCCACCCTCGACGGCGACGTCATGGTGGTCGGCGACGTGCGCGAGGCGACCGACACGGTGCAGGCGCTGGCCGGCCGGCTGCCCGGCATGCGCGGTGTCTACGCGGGGCGGCTGCGCAACGCCCGCCAGGTCGAGGCGCTGACGATCAACCTGGTCTCGGTCAACCGCCGGTACAAGGCGCACGCCGGGGTCCGCATCACCGACGTCTGACGCCGCGGCTCACCGGGCGGCGAGCGCCTCCAGGTGGGGCACCACCTCGGCCGGGTGCGGCATCGCGGCGATCTCGGCGGCCACCTCGCGGGCGTTCGCGGTCAGTGACGCGTCGCCGACCAGCCGCTCGAGCGTCGCGGCATCCAGCTCAGCGAGCGGCACGGCCAGGCCGGCGCCCCGCCGGGCCAGCAGGCGGGCGTGGGCGGTCCGGTCGCCCGCGCCCGGCACCACGATCTGGGGTACCCCGGCGACGAGCGCGGTCATCAACGTCCCCGCGCCCCCGTGGTGGACGACGCCGGCGACCAGCGGGAACGCATCGCCGAACGGCAGCCAGTCCGTCGTCGTGACGTTGGCCGGCAACGGCTTCCGCGTCGCGCGCCGGTCGGGCCGGACGAGGACGACGTCGACGTCGGCGCCCGCGGCGGCCTCGACCACGCGGCTCATCAGCCGGTCCGGCCGGGGGTCGTCCACGGTGGACCGGCTGACCAGCAGGGTCGGCCGGTCGCGGGGCAGGCGGAGGTCGGCGGGCAGCCCGCCGGTGCCCGACGCGGGCACGTAGCGCATCGGGCGGCCGCGGCGCTCGCCGGCCAGGCTGGGCGGGATCGCGACGACGGCGTCGACCGGCTCCGGCAGCACGCCGGCGCCGGGCCGGACAAGGTTCCCGGCGACGGCGCGGAACAGTGCCCACCCGTCGAACACCAGGGCGTCGACGAGGACCGAGGGGACGCCGCACCGTGCCGCGGCCAGCGCGCCGGCGGCGGCCAGCCCCTCGTGCAGCACCAGGTCCGGCCGCCAGTCCCGGGCCAGTGCGACCGTCCCGGCCGCCATCCGGCCGCTGACGGACGCGAACAGCAGGCCGACGCCGTCGGTGCCCTCGTCGCCGGCGACCATGCGGCCGATGCGGACCGGATGGCGGAGCAGCGGCGCGACGAAGGCCCTGCGCATGCTGAGCCCGGGCGCGACGTCGTGCGCGGGCAGGCCGGCCCGGCGCACCACGTCGACGCCCTCGGCGGCGGTGGCGAACAGGACGTCGTGCCCGGCGTCGCGCAGCGCCCGAGCCGGCGGCACCAGCGGCAGCACGTGCCCGGTCAGCGGTGCGGCGACCAGGAGCACCCGCATGCCGCCAGGGTGTCTGCGGGCGCCGGGCCGGGGCAAGCCTCCACCGCGCCGTTGCCGGCGTTCTCCGCGCACTGCCCGTCCTGCAGGACCCGCAACGGACGAGGAACGCCGGCAGTGCGTCCCGGTCGGGCGGCCGGGGCAACCGGGAGGGGCTACTCGAAGGAGTGCTCGGGTCCCGGGAACGTGCCCGCGTGCACCTCGTCGGCGTACTCCCGGGCCGCGCGCAGCAACTCGGCGCGCAGGTCGGCGTACTTCTTCACGAACCGGGGGACCCGGCCGCCGGTCAGCCCGGCCATGTCCGGCCAGACCAGCACCTGGGCGTCGCAGTCGACGCCGGCCCCGATGCCGATGGTCGGGATGGTCAGCTCCTTGGTGACCTGCCCGGCGATCTCGGCCGGCACCATCTCGAGGACGACGGCGAACGCGCCGGCCTCCTGGACGGCGTGCGCGTCGGCCAGCAGCTGGTCGGCGCCCGCGCCGCGGCCCTGCACCCGGAAGCCGCCGAGGGCGTGCTCGCTCTGCGGCGTGAACCCCACGTGCGCCATCACGGGGATGCCGTTCTCGGTCAGCAGCCGGATCTGCGGGGCCACCCGCACCCCGCCCTCGAGCTTGACCGCCTGCGCGCCGCCCTCCTTCATCAGCCGGACCGACGTCGCCAGCGCCTGCTGCGGGCCGGCCTCGTAGCTGCCGAACGGCAGGTCGGCCACGATCAGCGGCCGCGTGGTCGAGCGGGTGACCGCCTTGGTCATCAGCAGGATGTCCTCGACGGTCACCGGGACCGTGGAGGTGTGCCCGAGGACGACGTTGCCGGCGGAGTCGCCCACCAGGAGCACCGGGATGCCGGCCTCCTCGAACACCGACGCGCTCACCGTGTCGTAGGCGGTGAGCATCGCCCACTTCTCGCCGCGCTCCTTGGCCTGCTGCAGGTGGTGCACCCGCACCCGGGCCGAGGAGGTCCCGCCGTACAGCACCGACTCCGTCATGACTGGGCCGCTCCTTCGCGGACGCTCGGAAGGCTCTCCCGCCAGCGGTTGGAGATGGGCAGCCGCCGATCACGTCCGAACGCCTTCAGGCTGATCTTCGTTCCCGGTGCCGACTGCCGGCGCTTGAACTCGGCGGCGTCGACCAGACGGAGCACGCGGGCCACCACCTCGGGGTCGTGGCCGCGCTCGAGCAGCTCGGCCATCCCGAGGTCGCGGTCGACGTAGTCGGCGACGACGGCGTCCAGCTCCTCGTACGAGGGGAGCGAGTCGGTGTCCACCTGCCCGGGCGCCAGCTCGGCCGACGGTGGCTTCTCGATGGAGTTCCGCGGGATCGGCTCGGTCTCGCCGCGGTCGAGGGCGTACGCGTTGCGCCAGCGGGCCAGCTCCCAGACGAGGGTCTTGGGGACGTCCTTGATCGGCCCGAACCCGCCGGCCGAGTCGCCGTAGAGGGTGGAGTACCCGACGGCGATCTCGCTCTTGTTGCCGGTGGTCAGCAGGAGGTGGCCGTGCTGGTTGGACAGGCCCATCAGCAGCGTGCCGCGCACCCGCGCCTGCAGGTTCTCCGCCGCGACCCCGTGGAGGTCCACCGAGCCGTGGTACGCGTCGACCATCGGCGCGATCGGCACGACGGAGTAGTGCAGCCCGGTCCGCTTCGCGAGGTCCTCGGCGTCGGCCAGCGAGTGCTCGCTGGAGTACTTCGAGGGCAGCCCGACGCCGTACACCCGGTCGGCGCCCAGTGCGTCGACCGCCAGCGCCGCGACGACCGCGGAGTCGATGCCGCCGGAGAGGCCGAGCACCACCGAGGGCAGGCCGTTCTTGTCGATGAAGTCCCGGAGGCCGAGGACCAGCGCCCGCCAGACCTCCTCGCAGTCCTCCAGGGCCTCGACGATCGACGGCGGCCGGGTCTCGAACGCCGCCACCGGCTCCTCGGACACCACGTGCCGGGTCACCGTCATCGGCCCGATCCGGCCCTCCCGGCGCTCGGGCACCGCCGACGGGTCGATGGTGAGGTCGACGGTGAGCAGGTGCTCGACGAACTGCGGCGCCCGGCCCAGCAGCTCGCCGTCCGGCGCGACGGCCATCGAGTCGCCGTCGAAGACGAGCTCGTCCTGCCCGCCGACCTGGTTGCAGTAGACGACGGTGGCCCGCGCCTCGGCGGCGCGGCGGCGGACCAGCGGCAGCCGCAGGTCGTCCTTGGCCCGCTCGTAGGGGGAGGCGTTGGGGGAGACGACGAGGTCGACGCCGGCCTGCCCGGCCACCCCGCACGGGCCGCCCTCGACCCACAGGTCCTCGCAGACGGTCAGTGCCACGTCGATCCCGTGCAGCCGGACGACCGGCAGCTCGGTGCCGGGCACGAAGTAGCGCGCCTCGTCGAAGACGCCGTAGTTGGGCAGGTGCCGCTTGTAGTAGCGGACGACGACCTCGCCGCCGAACAGCAGCGCGGCGGCGTTCCGCGGCGCGCCGCGCCGGGGGTTGGCGTCGGCCGGGCGGTCGTCCTCGGGCATCGACTCGACCGGCGCCGGGCCGGCCCCCTGGGTGTGCGCGAGGTAGCCGACGACGACGGCGATGCCGCCCAGGCCCTGGTCGGCGAGGGAGGCGGCGAGGTCGACGACGGCGGACTCGCTGGCGGCGGCGAAGGACTCGCGCAGCACGAGGTCCTCGGGCGGGTACCCGGTCAGCGTCATCTCGGGGAAGACGACGAGGTGGGCGGAGGCCTCGGCGGCCTTCGCCGTCCAGCGGGTCACCAGCTCGGCGTTGCCGGGGAGGTCGCCGACGCGGGTGTCGACCTGGGCCAGGGCCACCCGGAGTTGAACCGGCGGGGATTCGGTCACGCCGCCCATCCTGGCCGCCGCCCGGGGTGCCCGGCCAGGCGGGGCAGGTCAGCCGGCCTGGGCGGTCGCCCGCGGCGCCGGCACGCCGTCCACGGCCGGCGGGGCGACGGCCTCGGGGGCCGGCGGGGCGTCGGCCTCGGGTGCCGCCGGGGTGGACCGTTCGAGGAACCGCAGCAGCTCGACGGGGAAGGGCAGGACGAGCGTGGAGTTCTTCTCCGCGGCCACCTCGACCACGGTCTGCAGCAGGCGCAGCTGCAGCGCGGCCGGCTGGGTGTGCATCACCTGGGCCGCCTGCGCCAGCTTCTGCGACGCCTGCAGCTCGCCCTCGGCGGTGATCACCCGGGACCGGCGCTCCCGCTCGGCCTCGGCCTGCCGGGACATCGAGCGCTTCATCGACTCCGGCAGCGCGACGTCCTTGATGTCGACCCGGTCGATGTGCACGCCCCAGTCGACGGCGGGGCTGTCCATCATCAGCTCCAGGCCCTGGTTGAGCCGCTCCCGGTTGGACAGCAGGTCGTCGAGGTCGCTCTTGCCGATGATCGAGCGCAGCGACGCCTGCGCCACCTGGCCGATCGCGGCCTCGTAGTTCTGCACGTCGACGACCACCCGGACCGGGTCGAAGACGCGGAAGTAGACGACGGCGTCCACCTTGACGGTGACGTTGTCGCGGGTGATGCCCTCCTGCGCCGGGACCGGCATCGTGACGATCTGCATGTTGACCTTGTGCATGCGGTCGATGGCCGGGGCGATGACGGTGAGGCCGGGGGAGCGGGCGTCGCCGCGCAGCCGGCCGAGGCGGAGCACCACTCCCCGCTCGTACTGCTTCACCACCCGGATGCTGGCGCCCACCAGCACGAGCAGGCCGATGACCACCACCGCGAGCACTGCCAGAACGGCGTCCATCTCGCCCTCCGCCGGCGGCCCCGCGGCCGGACGCGCAGGTCGCGCCCGTGGCCGCGGCGCCCTCGTGACGGCGTTTCCATGCTAGATCCGGACGGCGCCCGCGGACCGTCAGCAGTGCGCGTACTCGGACGGGCGCAGCGCCATCACGCCGGCCATCGCGACCAGCATCAGCGCGTGCCCCCAGAGCATCAGGCCGCCGGTGGACAGCACGCCGGCCCACATCGGGACGAAGAGGACGACGAACGGCAGGTACATCGCCGCGCCCATCTCGGCGCACGCCCGCCAGCTGTGCCGCCGCCACCGCATGACCGCGGTCATCCCGATCGTCATGTTGGTCGCCATCACCAGGGCCATCGGCTCCGGGCGGTCGAGGACGGCGCCGGCGCCGAAGGCGTCGAGGACGAACTGCCACACCGGGTGCAGGGCGACCATCCCGACGGCCATCGCGACGACCATCTCCAGGTAGTGCAGGACGAGCCTGCGGGTGCGCCGCGAGCGGTGCGGCGCGTCGGACGGGTGGACGGGGGTGTGCAGGGGGGACACGGGTGGCTCCTCTCCGGGCAGGGGGCGGGTCAGGGGACGAGGGCGTAGCCGGCCTCGTCGACGGCGGCGGCGATGTCCGCGCGGTCGACGGCTGCGTCGACCGCGACGGTGACGGTGCCGCGGGCGAGGTCGACGGCGACGCTGCGGACGCCGTCGACGCGGCTGATCTCCTCGGTGACGGCACGCTCGCAGTGGGCGCAGGTCATCCCGGTGACCTGGAAGGACGTCGTCCCGATGAACGTGCGGGGGGTGCTGGTCAACACGGCGGGCTCCTGGGGGAGTCGGGTGGATCGGACGATCCGAGACTCCGGTCAGGGCACCGGTTGTCGCGCCGGGGAAACCGCCAGGTCGATCACCGGGGAGGGGCCGAAGTGGCCACTTCTGCCCCCGCGGTCAGCGTGCCGACCAGCCGCCGTCCGAGGCGATGACCTGCCCGGTGACCCACGCGGCCTCGTCACCGACCAGCCAGGCGACGAGGCGGGCGGTGTCGTCCGGGGTGCTCCACCGGCCCCCGGGGTTGGCCCCGGCGACCCGCGCGCGCAGGTCCGCGTCGGCGTAGCCGGTGTCGTTGGGTCCGGGGTCGACGCAGTTCACGGTGATCCCGCGGGGCATCAGGTGCACCGCGAGGCTCCGGGTGAGCTGGTGCAGGGCGGCCTTGGCGGCGATGTAGGGCAGCTCCGCCGGCATCGCGCCGGCGTACTGCCCCGAGGTGAAGGTCAGGACCCGCCCGCCGGGCCGGCCGTCGTGGCGGGCGGCGAGGGCCTGCACCAGCAGCAGCGTGGCCCGGGTGTTCACCGCGTAGGTGAGGTCGAGCTCCTCGGCGGTCACCTGCTCGAGGGACTGGGCGCTGCTGCGCGCGTGGTTGGCGACGAGGACGTCGAGCCGGCCGAACTCCTGGCAGGCGGCGTCGACCAGCCGGGCCGGTGCCGCGGCGTCGGCCAGGTCGGCGGCGACGTGCGCCACCCGGCCGCCGGCCGCCCGCATCTCGGCGACCAGGGCCTCCGCGCCGCCCGGGTCCGCGCCCCAGGGCTGCTCGGCGTCGTGCGGGGACCACGAGTGGACGAGCACCGCGGCTCCGTCGGCGACCAGGCGCCGGGCGACCGCCGCGCCGATGGCGATGCGCCGGCTGGCGCCGGTGACGAGGGCGACCCGACCGTCGAGCGGGCGGGTCACCTCCCCAGCAGGGCGGCCAGCTGGTCGGCGTGGTCGCGCTGGTGGCCGGGCAGGAACGCCAGCAGGCCGGCGATCGTGACCGGGCCGTCCACGGCGTGCACCCCGGCGCTGTCGAGGTCGGCGGGCGCCAGGTCCGCCACGCTGCCGAACAGCGCCGCCTGCGCCGTCCGCAGCTGCTCGGCCAGCTGTACCGGCGGAACGGCGCGGTAGCCGGCGACCCGGGCCGGCTCGTGCGGGACGAAGTCGGCCAGCAGCGGCTCGGACTCCGTGCGCAGCCGGTAGATGCGCTCGGTGAACACCAGCGCGCTGTCGCGCAGGTGGCCGGCGACCTCGCGCGGCGTCCAGTCCAGTTCCGCGGCGTACTCCGGGAAGTGGCCCATCCGGACCAGGCGGGCGCGGTCCGCGGCGGACAGGCGCGCGTCCCACCGGTCCGTGGCGGACGCGCGGGCCACCAGGAGGTCGACGCGCGCCTGCTGGCGCGCCAGGGTGTCCGCGGTCTCGCCCACCAGGTCACGTACGGCTGTCATGGCGCGGCAGCCTGGCCGACCGCGGTCGCGAGGGCCAGGGCCGTTGTCCCCGGGCGGAAGTGTGGGATCGCTCACTCCCCGCGCAGGATCGTGCCCTCCAGCGCCCGCACCGCCCTGCACCGCCCCCTGCCGCGATGATCATGGGACTGTTGCTCGACGACGCGCCCCACCACCGCGTGTCCGACGGCGACAACCCCATGATCATCGCGGGAGGGGCGATCTAGGCTCGTCCGCGTGCTGCAGGGCCGGGAGCGGGAGCGGGCCGCCGTCGCCGCGCTGCTCGAGGACGCCGCCGCCGGCCGGGGCGGAGCCCTGGTGCTGCGCGGCCAGCCCGGGGTGGGCAAGTCCGCGCTGCTGGCCGACACCGTCGCCCGCGCGACCGCCGACACGGTGCTGCGCACGCAGGGGATCGAGTCGGAGTCGCCGCTGGCCTTCGCCGCCCTGCACCGGCTGCTGCGCCCGGTCATGGCCTGTGCCGACCGGCTGCCCCCGCCGCAAGCCCATGCCCTGCGCACCGCGTTCGGCGAGCAGGCCGGTGGCGAGGCCGACCGGTTCCTCGTCTTCCTCGCCGCGCTGAGCGTGCTGGCCGAGGCGGCCGAGCAGACGCCGGTGCTGGCCGTGGTCGACGACGCCCACTGGCTGGACGACGCGTCGGCGGCCGCCCTGCTGTTCGTCGCACGGCGGCTGCAGAACGAGCGGGTCGCGCTGCTCTTCGCCGCCCGCACCGGTGACGTCCGGGGCTTCGACAGCGGCGACCTGCCGGCACTCGAGCTGGGCGGCATCGACCGCGAGGCGGCCGGCGCGCTGCTCAGCGAGCGCGCCGGGGTGCCGGTGCCGGCCGAGGTCCGCGACGCACTGCTGGCCGGCACCGGCGCCAACCCCCTGGCACTGGTCGAACTGGCCGAGGCACTCACCGCCGAGCAGCTCTCCGGCGCCGCACCGCTGCCCGAGCGGCTGCCGCTCACCGGCGGTGTGGAGCGGGCGTTCCTCGACCGCTGCCGCCGGCTGCCGGCCGAGGCGCAGCAGCTGCTGCTGGTGGCGGCCGCAGACGACTCCGGCCGCGCGGCCGTGGTCCGGCAGGCGGCGCAGGGGCTGGGCGTGGGCGACGACGGGCTGGAGGCGGCCGAGCGGTCGGGGCTGCTGCGGGTCGAGGGCGCGGCCGTCGAGCTGCGCCACCCGCTGGTCCGGTCCGCGGTCTACGGCGCGGCCACCAGCTCCGGACGGCGGCGGGTGCACCGCGCGCTGGCCGCGGCGCTGACCGGTCCCGACGACGCCGACCGCCGGGCCTGGCACCTGGCCGCGTCGGTGGAGGAGCCCGACGAGGACGTGGTCGCGGCGCTGGACGCCGCCGCCGAGCGGGCCGTGGCCCGGGGCGGGCACGAGGCCGCGTCCGCCGCGTGGGAGCGCGCCGCGGAGCTGACGCCTGCCGGTGAGCAGCGGGCGCGGCGGCTGTGCCGCGCCGCGCACTCGGCCTGGCTGACCGCCCAGCAGGTGCGGGGACGCGCGCTGGCCGAAGCGGGCCTGGCCCTCACCGCCGACCCGGGGCTGCGGGCCGAGCTGCGCCGGCTGCGGGCCCACCTCGAGTTCCACGGCGCCTCCCAGGACGAGGCGCACCGGATGGTGCTGGAGGCCGCCGCCGAGGTCGCTCCGCACGACCGGCGGCAGGCCGGCGACCTGGCGCTGCTCGGCGCCGCGCTGGCCGCGTCCGGCGCCCGGTCGGGCAGCCCGATCGACCCCACGGCGCTGCTGCCCCCCGCCGGACCCGACGCACCCGACCGCGACCGCTGCCTGGTCGCGCTGGTCCACGGCCTGTCCGCGGTGCCGCGCCGGGACTGGCGGCGCTCGACGGCGTCCCTGCGGGCGGCCGTGGACCTTGCCGACCGGATCGACGGCGTCCGCGACGAGGACGTGCTGATCAACCTCGGCGTGGCGGCCTACTTCCTCGGTGACGACGACGTGGCGCTGCGGCTCCAGGACCGGCTGCTGCACCACGCGCGCGACACCGGCGGCCTGGTCACGACGGTGCACGCGCTGACCCGCCGGAACATCCCCGAGCTGGCCACCGGGCGGTGGAGTGCGGCCGCCGCAGGGGCCGGCGAGGCGCTGACCCTCGCCGAGAACTCCGGGCAGCCGGTGCTCGCCGCCTGGCCCACCGCCGTGCTCGCCGTCCTCGCGGCGCTGCGCGGCGAGACCGCCCGGGCGACCCGGCACCTGGCGGCGGTCGAGGCCATCGTGGCGAGCTCCGCCCTGGGCATCGTCACCGAGCTGGTCACCGACCTGGCCCGCTGGGCCCGCGGGCTGCTCGACGCCGCCGACCCGGCCGCCGCACTGCGACCGCTGGAGCGGCTGGGCTCCCTGCCGGTCGCGCACCTGGCCGCGGTGGACCGGGTGGAGGCGGCCGTCCGGGCCGGCAGGGACGACCTCGCGCGGCAGCGGGTCGCCGACCTCACCGCCTTCGCCGAGGGCACCGGCGCGGCCTGGGCGGCGGCCGTGGCCGCGCACGGGCGGGCGGTGCTCGCCGAGGGCGAGGAGGCCGAGGGACACTTCCGCGCGGCGCTGGCCGCGCACGAGGAGTCGCCGCGGCTGCCGTCGCGGGCCCGCACCCAGCTCGCCTACGGTCGCGCGCTGCGCCGGGCCCGGCGGCGGGTGGACGCCCGGCCGCACCTGCGCGCGGCCCTCGCCGCGTTCGAGGACCTCGGCGCCGCGCCGTGGGCGGAGCTGGCACGGCAGGAGCTGCGCGCCTCGGGGGAGACGGCCCGCCGCCGGGATGCCGTGGCCGCGCCAGAGCTCACCCCCCAGGAACAGCAGGTGGTCCGACTGGTGCGCCAGGGCCTGTCGAACCGGGACGTCGCCGCCCAGCTGTTCCTCAGCCCCCGCACCATCGACTTCCACCTGCGCAACGTCTTCGCCAAGGTGGGCGTGGCCAGCCGCACCGAGATGGCCGCCCTGGCGCTCGACTGAGCAGGCCCGACACTCTTTCGTCAACGAGAGTCAGTCGTAGAATGCCGGCATGGACGCCGACCGCAGCGCACAGGTGGCCGCGGTCGCCACGCTGGCCGAGCCGACGCGGCGACGGCTGTACGACCACGTCGTCCGCCAGCCGGCACCGGTGAGCCGCGACGAGGCCGCCGGCGCGCTCGGGCTGCCCCGGGCCACCACGGCGTTCCACCTCGACAAGCTCGTCACCGACGGCCTGCTCGAGGCGCACTTCGAGCGCCGGTCGGGGCGCACCGGGCCGGGGGCGGGCCGCCCGGCCAAGCTGTACCGGCGGGCGGAGTGCTCGGTCGCGGTGTCGCTGCCCGAGCGCCGGTACGACCTCGCCGGCGAGCTCCTGGCCGGCGCGCTCGAGGAGGCCGACGCCTCGGGTGAGCCGCCGCGGGTGGTCCTCGGCCGGCGGGCCCGCGCCCGCGGCCGGGAGCTCGGCGCGGCCGCACGCGCCGGCGAGGACGGCGCGGCCGCCCGGGAGGTCGTGGTCGGCGTCCTGGAGGACGCCGGCTTCGAGCCGCGCACCGAGGACGGCACGACCGCCCTCGCCAACTGCCCGTTCCACGCGCTGGCGCGGGAGCACACCGAGCTGGTGTGCGGGATGAACCTGCAGGTGCTCGCGGGCCTGCTGGAGGCGGTCCCGGGGACGGGGTGGGCGGCCCGCCTGGCCCCGGCGCCGGACCGGTGCTGTGTCCGTCTCGAACCCGGGGCGGACGCCGCGGCCCGGGGTTGACAGGACTGTGACCCAGGTCTCTACTTCTAACCAGTGTTGGTTTTAGAAGGAGAACCCCATGACGATCCACGTGACCCGGTCCCCGGCCACCACGGCCGACCCTGCCCGGCAGGCGTTCCTCCTGCTCCGCACGGGCTTCACCGTGGCGCCGATCGCCTTCGGGCTGGACAAGTTCGCGAACCTGCTCACCGACTGGCCGGCCTACCTGGCCCCGTGGGTGGACGACCTCGTGCCGGGCACCGCCCAGCAGGCCATGTACGCCGTCGGCGTGGTGGAGGTGCTCGCCGGCGTCGTGGTCGCGGTGGCGCCGCGGTTCGGCGGCTGGCTGGTGGCGG
Organism: Geodermatophilus sp. CPCC 205761; assembly: GCF_051383655.1. NCBI lineage: Bacteria > Bacillati > Actinomycetota > Actinomycetes > Geodermatophilales > Geodermatophilaceae > Geodermatophilus > Geodermatophilus sp. CPCC 205761. The sequence continues at coordinate 29,317 of NZ_JALPKQ010000012.1, read as the reverse complement.
CCTGGCTCGCCGGGATCATCGTGAACCTGCTGACCTTCCCCGGGTTCTACGACGTCGCCCTCCGCGACTTCGGCCTGCTCGTCGGCGCCGTGGCCCTGGCCCGGCTGGCGGTCCGCTACGCCCCCGCCCGCCACGCGGACGCCGGCGCATGAGCGTCCCCGGCATGACCGCCGTCCCGGCGGAGCGGCCCACCCACCTGCACGTGGTCCGGCCCCGCGAGGCCGTCGACCTCCCCGCGGCGCAACAGGCCGTGACGGCGCTGCTGCGGGCCCTGGGGCGGGACCCGGACACCCCGCACCTGGCCGAGACCCCGCGGCGGGTGGCGGAGTCCTTCGCCGAGCTGCTCACCTGCCCGCCGCTCGACCTGACCACCTTCGCCAACGAGGGCTACGACGAGCTGGTCATCGCCAAGGACATCCCGGTCCGCTCCCTGTGCGAGCACCACCTGCTGCCGTTCTCCGGGGTGGCCCACATCGGCTACCTGCCGGCCGGCCGGATCCTCGGGCTGTCCAAGCTGGCGCGGGTCCTCGAGCTCTTCGCGCGCGACCTGCAGGTCCAGGAGCGGCTCACCCAGCAGGTCGCCGACTGGCTGCAGGAGCACCTCGCCCCGCGCGGGGTCGGGGTGGTGGTCGAGGCCGAGCACCTGTGCATGTCGCTGCGCGGCGTCCGCGCGCCCGGCGCCCGCACCGTCACCTCCGCGCTGCACGGCGTCCTCCGGCACGACGCCCGCTCCCGCGCCGAGTTCTTCGCCCTGACCGGAACCACCGCCTGATCCGATCCGGAGGTCACCATGCCCGCCTCGAACCCGTTCGTGATCGTCGGCGCCGGGCTGGCCGGCGCCAAGGCCGCCGAGACCCTGCGCGAGGAGGGCTTCGACGGGCCGGTCGTGCTGGTCGGCGCCGAGAGCGAGCGCCCCTACGAGCGACCGCCGCTGTCCAAGCAGTACCTGCTGGGTGCGGCGGCCCGGGAGAAGGCCTACGTCCACGACGAGGGGTGGTATGCCGAGCACGACGTCGAGCTGCGCACCGGCGTCCGGGCCACCCGGCTCGACCCGGCCGGGCACCGGCTGGAGCTCGACACGGGGGAAGCGCTGACCTACGGCAAGCTCCTGCTGGCCACCGGGTCCTCGCCGCGCCGGCTGCCGGTCCCCGGCGCCGACCTCGACACCATCCGGTACCTGCGCACCCTCCCCGACGCCGACCGGCTGCGGAGCGATCTCGCCGAGGGCGGGCGCCGGGTCGTGGTGGTCGGCGCCGGCTGGATCGGCATGGAGGTGGCCGCGGCCGCCAGCACCTACGGCAACGAGGTGACCGTCCTGGAGCCGCAGCCGGCCCCGCTGTTCGGAGTGCTGGGCCGGGAGCTGGGCGCCGTCTTCGCGGGACTGCACCGGGAGCACGGCGTCGACCTGTTCACCACCACGACGGTGCGCGAGATCCGGCCGGCCGGGGACGGGACGGTCTCGGTCGTCACCGACGGGCACGCCGGACTGCCCGCCGACCTCGTCGTCGTCGGTGTGGGGGCGGCGCCGAACACCGACCTCGCCGCGGCGGCCGGGCTCGCGACCGACAACGGCGTCGTCACCGACTCGGCCCTGGCGACGGCGGCACCCGACGTGTTCGCCGCGGGCGACGTGGCGGCGTCGTTCCACCCGCTGTACGACCGCCACGTGCGGGTCGAGCACTGGGCCAACGCCCTGAACGGCGGGCCGGCGGCCGCGCGGTCGATGCTCGGCCGGGACGTCGTCTACGAGCGGGTGCCGTACTTCTTCACCGACCAGTACGACTGGGGCATGGAGTACTCCGGCCTCGCCTCCCCCGAGGACACCGTGGTCTGCCGGGGCGACGCCGACAGCGGCGCCTTCGTGGCGTTCTGGCTGGCCGAGGGGCGGGTGACGGCGGGCATGAACGTCAACGTCTGGGACGTCACCGAGCCGATCCAGGAGCTCATCCGGTCCGGCCGGCCCGTGGACCCGGCGCGGCTGGCCGACCTCGACGTGCCGCTGGACCAGGTGGCCGCGGCGACCGGCTGACCGCGACACGGAACGAATCCGGGCAGGCCCCCCGTGTGCCGGTCGTCCCGAGCGGGCAGGCTGGGGACGACGTCACACCCCGGAAACGACTGGACGCGATCATGCCGAGCATGGACCGACAGCAGGAGTTCGTCCTGCGCACCCTCGAAGAGCGCGACATCCGCTTCGTGCGGCTGTGGTTCACCGACGTCTCCGGCTACCTGAAGGCGGTGGCCGTCGCGCCGGCCGAGATCGAGGCCGCCTTCGCCGAGGGCATCGGCTTCGACGGGTCGGCGATCGAGGGCTTCGCCCGCGTGTACGAGTCGGACATGCTGGCCAAGCCGGACCCCGCCACCTTCCAGGTGATGCCCGCCGCTGAGGGGCGGTCCAGCGACACCGCGCGGATGTTCTGCGACCTCACGCTGCCCGACGGGTCGCCGTCGTGGGCCGACCCCCGGCACGTGCTGCGCCGGACGCTGTCGAGGGCCGCCGACATGGGCTTCACCTTCTACACCCACCCCGAGGTCGAGTTCTTCCTGCTGAAGAACCTGCCGACCGACGGCAGCGTCCCCGAGCCGGCCGACACCGGCGGCTACTTCGACCTGTCCACGCACGACGTCGCGCACGACTTCCGGCGCGAGGCGGTCTTCGCGCTGGAGGCCATGGGCATCTCGGTGGAGTTCAGCCACCACGAGGTGGCCCCCGGCCAGCAGGAGATCGACCTGCGCTACGCCGACGCGCTGTCGATGGCCGACAACATCATGACGCTGCGGCACATCGTCCGTGAGGTCGCGCTGGCCCAGGGCGTGCACGCCACCTTCATGCCCAAGCCGTTCACCGACCTGGCCGGCTCGGCGATGCACACGCACCTGTCGCTGTTCGAGGGCGACCGCAACGCCTTCCACGACCCGGCCGACCCGATGAAGCTGTCGGCGACCGCCCGGCAGTTCATCGCGGGCCTCCTCGTCCACGCCAAGGAGTTCACCGCCGTCACCAACCAGACGGTGAACTCCTACCGGCGGCTGCTGGCCGGCACCGAGGCCCCGACGGCGGCCACCTGGGGCCGGGCCAACCGCTCGGCGCTCGTGCGGCTGCCCTCGTACAAGCCGAGCAAGGCGCAGTCCGCGCGGGTCGAGGTGCGCTCGCCGGACTCCGCGTGCAACCCGTACCTGACCTTCGCCGTCCTGCTCTCCGCCGGACTGCGCGGCATCGAGAAGGGCTACGAGCTGCCGCCGGAGGCGGAGGACGACGTCTGGTCGCTGACCGACACCGAGCGGCGGGCCGCCGGCTACGAGGACCTCCCGGTCTCCCTCGGCGAGGCGCTCACCGCGATGCAGAGCAGCGAGCTGGTCGCCGAGACGCTCGGCGAGCACGTGTTCCAGTTCTTCCTGCGGAACAAGTGGGCGGAGTTCAACGCCTACCGGCAGAACGTCACCCCGTGGGAGCTGACCCGCTACCTCCCCGGCCTGTAGCGCCCGGCGCCCCGTCGGTCTCCGGGGAAATCGTCGGCGCTCGTCCCGTCGGTTTCCGCGGAAACCGACGGGAGGAGGAGGGGCCGCAGGACGGCGACAACTACGCTCGTCGGGTGGCCCGCCTGCTCGTCGTCGTCCCCCACGAGACCGATCCGCCGGCCCGCCTCGGGGAGTGGCTGGCCCAGGCCGGGCTGGACCTCGACGAGCGGCACCTCGGCGACGGCGACGACCTCCCGGCGACGCTCGACGGGTTCGACGGGGTGCTCGTCCTCGGCGGCCCGCAGTCGGCGATGGACGACGAGCAGACCAGCCCGGAGCTGGCCGGGGTGCGCCGGCTGCTCGCCGATGCGCTGCGCGACGACGTCCCCACCCTGGCGGTCTGCCTCGGCGCCCAGCTGCTCGCCGAGGTCGGCGGCGGCCGGGTGCGGAAGGGGATCGACGGCCCGGAGGTCGGCGCACTGCTGGTCGCCAAGCGCGACGCCGCGGACCGTGACCCGCTGTTCCGCCCGCTGCCGCTGAGCCCCGACGTGATCCAGTTCCACCACGACGAGATCGCCGAGCTGCCGACCGGCGCCACCCTGCTGGCGAGCAGCCCGATGTACGCGCACCAGGCCTTCAGGGTGGGTCAGCACGTCTACGGCCTGCAGTTCCACATCGAGACGACGCCGGAGATCGTCGAGGAGTGGGCCGAGCGGGACACCGTGGGTGTGGCCGCCAGCCCGTTCGACCGGGAGACGATCTGCGCCCGCGCGGCCGCGGTCCACCCGGACCTCGAGGAGGTGTGGGCGCCGTTCGCCGCCCGCTTCGCCGACCTGGTGCGCAGCCGCGCCCGAGCGGCGGCCTGACCGGCGTGACGACGAGCGACGCGACGGAGATCCCCCGCCGGGCGGTGGTCCGGCTGGTGCGGTTCGGCTTCCACGACGGCGAGCGAGCCGCCCAGCTGCTGTCCGAGCCGCAGATGGGGCTGTGGGACCTCGACCGCAACGAGCCGGCCGACCCCGAGGCGGGGCCGGTCGTCTCCGCGCTGGCCCGCACCGGCGACCCCGACCTGGCGGTGCGCTCGCTGCGCCGGCTGGTCGAGTCCCTCGACCGCGACGACCCGACCGGCGGGTCGGCCGCCACGCTGCTGGCCCGGCTGCGCGGATCGGCGCTGCTACGGGCCCGGCTGCTCGCCGTCCTCGGCGCCAGCTCGGGCCTGGCCGACCACCTCGCCGCCCACCCCGGTGACTGGACCGTCCTGGACGGCGAGGGCGACACCCGCGGGCCCACGCGGCCCACCGCGCAGTCGCTGGAGCGGCAGATGCTCATCGCCGTCGGCGCCGATCCCGACGACCCGCCGTGGGGCGTGCGCCTGGGCAAGGCCGCTCCCGACGCGAGCCCGCAGCGGGTGGGCGCCCTGCGGCTGGCCTACCGCCGGGCGATCCTCTCCCTCGCCGGCCGCGACCTGGGCGAGAGCCGGCCCGCCGACGACGTCGCCGCCGAGCTGGCCGACGTCGCCGCCGCCGTCCTCACCGCCGGGCTGGCGCTGGCCGTCGCCGAGCAGCCGGCCGACGCCGCGGCCTGCCGGCTGGCGGTCATCGCGCTGGGCAAGACCGGCGGCCGCGAGCTCAACTACGTCAGCGACGTCGACGTCGTCTTCGTGGCCGAGCCGGTGGACCCGACCGAGGCGGAGGCGCCCGCGGTCAAGAGCGCCACCCGGGTCGCCGCCGCGCTCATGCGGATCTGCCGGGAGGCGGCCTGGGAGGTCGACGCCGCGCTGCGACCCGAGGGCAAGGCCGGCGCGCTGGTGCGCACCGTGGCCGGGCACGCCGCCTACTACCGGCAGTGGGCGAGCACCTGGGAGTTCCAGGCGCTGCTGAAGATGCGCCCGGTCGCCGGGGACCCCGACCTGGGGCGCGCGTACGTCGAGGAGCTCTGGCCGCTGGTCTGGAAGGCCGGCGACCGCCCGGGGTTCGTCGCCGAGGTGCAGGCGATGCGCCGCCGGGTGCTGGACAACATCCCGCCCGCCCAGGCCGAGCGGGAGCTCAAGCTCGGCCGCGGCGGCCTGCGCGACGTCGAGTTCGCCGTCCAGCTGCTGCAGCTCGTGCACGGCCGGGTGGACCACTCGCTGCGGGTGGGGGGCACCGTGCCGGCCCTCATGGCGCTGTCGGCCGGCGGCTACATCGGCCGGGACGACGCCGCCACGCTCATCGCCTCCTACCGGTTCCTGCGCACCGTGGAGCACCGGCTGCAGCTGCTGCGGCTGCGGCGCACCCACCTGCTGCCCACCGACGAGCAGCAGCTGCGCTGGCTGGCCCGCTCGCTGGGCTACAAGCCCGACCACCGGGGCGAGGCCGTCGATGTCCTGGACGCCGAGCTGAACCTGCACACCCGCGAGGTGCGCCGGCTGCACGAGAAGCTCTTCTACCGGCCGCTGCTGTCGGCGGTGGCCCGGGTGCCCGGGGAGGCCGCGCAGCTGGGCTCGAAGGCGGCCGGCGACTGGCTGCGCGCCCTGGGCTTCGCCGACCCCGACGGCGCGCTGCGGCACATGGGTGCGCTCACCGGCGGCGTCTCCCGCTCGGCGTCGATGCAGAAGTACCTCCTGCCGGTGGTGCTGCAGACCCTCGCCGACTGCGCCGACCCCGACGCCGGGCTGCTGGCCTACCGCACGGTCAGCGAGGCGCTCGGCGGCAACCAGTGGTACCTGCGACTGCTCCGCGACGAGGGGCAGGTCGCCGAGCGGCTGGCCCAGCTGCTCGGGTCCAGCCAGTACATCGCCGCGCTGCTCACCCGCACGCCCGAGGCGCTGCGCATCCTCGCCGACGACGCCGAGCTGGAGCCGCGCAGCGCGGCCGCGCTGGCCGGTGCCTGGCGGCAGGCCTCGGCGCGGGCCGCCGACCCGCAGGACGGCGTCCGGGTGCTGCGCGGCCTGCGCCGGCACGAGCTGCTGCGCGTCGCCGCGGCCGACCTGCTCGGCCTGCTCGACGTCGACCAGGTCGGGCGGGCGCTCACCGACATCGCCGTCGCCACCCTGCAGGTGGGGCTGGACGCCGCCGTCCGGGCGCACGCCGCGGAGGCGGGGATCGAGCCGGCCGCGCTCCCCACCGACGTCACCGTCATCGGCATGGGGCGGCTCGGCGGCGGCGAGATGGGCTACGGCTCGGACGCCGACGTGCTGTTCGTGCACCGGCCGCGGGCGGGGGCCGAGGAGGGGAAGGCGACCGCGGCGGCGAACGCGATCGCGCACACGCTGCGCCGGCTGCTCGGCGAGCCGGCCCCCGACCCGGCGTTCGAGGTGGACGCCGACCTGCGGCCCGAGGGCCGGCAGGGCGCGCTGGTGCGCAGCCTGGACTCCTACCGCGAGTACTACGAGCGCTGGATGTCGGTGTGGGAGGTGCAGGCGCTGCTGCGGGCGGTCCCGGTCGCCGGGGACGAGGCCCTCGGACGGGCGTTCATCGAGCTGGTCGACCCCATCCGGTACCCGGACGAGGGGCTCAGCGCCGAGCAGGTCGCCGAGATCCGCCGGATCAAGGCCCGGGTGGAGCGGGAGCGACTGCCCCGCGGCGCCGACCCGACCACTCACACCAAGCTCGGCCGCGGCGGGCTGGCCGATGTCGAGTGGACCGTCCAGCTGCTGCAGCTGCAGCACGCCGCCGCGGTGCCGGCGCTGCGGGTGACCTCGACGGGAGCCGGCCTCGACGCCCTGCACGAGGCCGGGCTGCTCGACGCCGAGCAGGCCGACGCCCTGCGGACGGCATGGCAGCTGGCCACCCGCGCGCGCAACGCCGTCTTCCTCGTCCGCGGCCGCCCCAGCGACCAGCTGCCCCGGCCGGGGACCGAGCTGGCCGGCGTGGCCCGTGCGAGCGGCTACGGGCCCGACACCGACCCCGGCCGGTTCCTCGACGAGTACGGCCGGACCACCCGGCAGGCCCGGTGGGTCGTCGAGCAGGTCTTCTACGGGCAGCCGGGCGGCGGCTGAGCGGACGAAGGTCCCTGGCGTGTCGCGCCGCCCCCGGAGCAGCCTCGGCGCCGTCCGTACCGCAGCCGTGGACAGCGGCTCGGGGAGCGGTTGCGGCCGTGCGGAGGAGTGCCCGTGTCCGCCACCCTGTCCCGCTCCCTGGTCGCGGAGTTCCTCGGCACCGCGCTGCTGGTCTTCCTGGCGGTCGGCTCCGCCGTCGCGGGCATCGACCGGCTCGGGCCGCTGGGTGTCGCGCTGGCCTTCGGCCTGGTGCTGCTCGCGCTCGCCTACGCGATCGGCCCGGTCTCCGGCTGCCACATCAACCCGGCGGTCACCCTGGGCGTCCTGCTCTCCCGCGGGATGACGCTGCCGGAGGCGGTCGGCTACTGGGTCGCGCAGTTCGCCGGAGGCATCGCCGGCGCGGCGCTGCTGCAGCTCATGGTCAGCTCCTTCGGGGGAGTCACCGACCAGACCGGCACGCTGGGCAGCAACGACTGGGGCTCGGCGATCAGCATGGGCGGGGCGTTCCTGCTCGAGGCGCTGCTGACCCTGGTGCTGGTGTTCGTGATCCTGCTGGTCACCGCGAAGGCGGCCGCACCGGGGTTCGCCGGTCTGGCCATCGGGCTGACGCTGGCCGCCGTCCACCTGTTCGGCATCCCGCTCACCGGCACGTCGGTGAACCCGGCGCGCTCGCTCGGACCGGCGCTGTTCGCGGGAGGCGAGCCGCTGGCCCACGTGTGGCTGTTCCTCGTCGCCCCTCTGGTCGGCGCCGCCGTGGCGGTGCTCGTCGCCCGGGCCCTCACCGTGCCGCTCGTGCCGGAGGAGGCCCTGACCACCGGAGCGGCGCCGGTCGACCGGACGGGCGCGGAGCTGCCCGCCGACACCCCCACGCCGCGCGAGCCCGCCGGCCGCGAGGTGACCGCGCGCGAGCCGCGGCGCTGACCACCCGTTCGGGGCCGCCGCGTGTGCCCGGCGGCCGGCCGGGGCAGGGGAGGAGCGTGACGCGACACCTGTCCCCTCGGACCGAGCCGCACGACGACGACGCGGCGGCGGCCCCCAGCGGGGACGGCGGCGCGACGATCACCCCGTACCGCGACGGTCCGCTGATCGTCCGCGGCGACTTCCGGCTGCTCGACCAGGACGGCGCGGAGATCGACCCCGGCCGGGACACCGTGGCGCTGTGCCGGTGCGGGCGGTCGGGGATCAAGCCGTTCTGCGACGGCACGCACAAGCGGGCCGGGTTCTCGGCGCCGAGCGCGCCGAGCCGTCCCCGGCCGGCCGCCCGCATCGTGCGCGACGGCCGGCCGGGGCAGTAGGAGGACCTCCTGCCCTCACCGCTCTCAGGCCCGCGCGGGACCCTGCAGGGGTCTAGCGGCCCTCGAAGGCCTTCGCCATCCGCTCCTGCTCCTCCAGCACCTCGCCGATCCGCGTCTGGACGGCGTCGAGCTGACCGATCACCTCGCTGGTCGCGTGGATCCCGGCCGACACCGAGCTGGTGCTGGACTGGATGCCGGTGATCTGGGTGGCGACCCGCTGGGTGGCCGACGCGGTCTCCCGGGCGAGGTCCTTCACCTCCCCGGCGACGACCGCGAACCCGCGGCCGAGCTCCCCGGCGCGGGCGGCCTCGATGGTCGCGTTCAGGGCCAGCAGGTTGGTCTGGTCGGCGATCGAGGAGATGATCCGGATGACGTCGCTGACCGACGCCGAGGCGCGGCCCAGGGCCTCCACCTCCGCGGTCATCGACGAGGCCTTGCCGACGGCGCTCTCGGCCACCCGGCCGGCGTCCGCGGCGGCGTCGCGCAGCCGGGCGACGGTCTCCAGCAGCGCCCGGGAGTTGGCCGCGTCGGCCTCGGCGCGGCGCAGGATGTCCAGGCGCTGGGAGAGCAGCTGCTGCACGTTCCGCAGCGCCGAGGCGCGGGACTCCGACAGTTCGATCGTCTCGGTCGTGAAGAAGTCCATCGTCCCGATGACGCGGCCCTCCGCCGTGACCGGGAAGCAGACACCCGAGCGGACGCCGGCGCGCTGCGCGGCGGGGGCGCGGACGCAGTCGGTGACCTCGGCGAGGTCCCGGACGAAGACCAGGTCGCGGGCCCGCCAGGCCCGGCCCGACAGGCCGACGCCCTCGGCGAAGCTGGCGCTCAGGGTGACCTTGCGGAACTCCTCGCCGGCCGAGCCGGACTCGACGGCGAACCGCAGCACCTGGGCGTCGTCGTCCAGGGCCCAGAACGAGCCGTACGCCCACCCGAAGGCGGTCCGCACCGTCTCCAGCGCCGTCCGCAGCGCCGAGGCCTCGTCGCGCGCCTCGCCGACCTTGCTGACGACGACGGTCACCGCCTCGCGGTCGTCGAGGGTCTCCTTGAGCAGCGCGGCCGACAGCGCCTGCCGGCGGGCGTGCGCGGCCACGCGGGAGATGGCCTTCCACTTCTCCGCCCGCCCGCCGAAGAACGGCAGGCTGCCGCGCGTGTAGTACTCCTGGACGGCGACCACCCGGCCGTCCTCGACGACGGGGAGGAAGCAGCCCTGTTGCGCGCCGGCCGCGGCGGCGGTGGCCCAGCGCAGGCACCGGCCGGCGTCGCTCGCGCTGTCGCAGAGCACCGCGCGCTTCTCCCGCAGCGCCTGCCCGCCGAAGCCGTCGGTCATCATGCCGTCCGCCGGCCAGCGCGCCGACATCGCCCGCGACAGGTCGCCCATCTGCGCCTGCAGCCGGAAGCCGCCGTCGCCGGTGGGCAGCCAGACCGCGCCGTAGGTCATGTCGAGCGCCTCGACGAGCGCGGTCAGCACCTTGACGTGGGCGTCCTGCTCGCTGGTGACGCCCTGGTCGAGGACCGCGAGCACCCGCTCGAGGGCCTCGACGTCCCGAGGCATGTCGGCGAGGGCCGGCGCGGAGGTGGGGTCAGGGGAGTCGGTGCGCCGCCACATGGGCTGGGTCCTCCGAGGGGCCGGGACGAGACAGCTGTCCCGGACACCATCGGCAGCGCACAACCGATGTGCAGCCGAGCCGCTGCCGAGCGCCGGGTCAGGCGGCCGGCCGGCGCTCCCCGCGCAGGCCGGAGCGGCCGACCTCCCAGGCGCCGAGCAGGTGCCGGGCGGTCAGCCCGTCCAGGGCGAGGGAGCAGGCCGCGCCGAACAGGACGTCGCCGGTCAGCTCCGGCTCCTCGGCGACCAGCGAGCCGCACATGTCGACCGACGCGATCTGCTCGTGGACGGCGTCGGCCTCCACGTGCTCGTCGTAGAAGACGCGGGTCGTCCCGTCGAAGCCCAGCCGGCGCAGTCCCGCCGAGTAGCGGCGGGAGGGCTCGGAGGAGGTCATCTCCACGGCGGTGAGGTGCCCCAGCGCCGCGGCCCGCCAGCGCCGGTGCAACCCGAACAGGGACATGGTGTTGACCGACGCGAACGCGCAGGCCGGCGCGTCGTCCCAGAGCGCGCCGTAGGTGGCGTCCAGGCCGAGGTCGCGCATCAGACCCGCGAACAGCTCGCTGTGCATCCGCTCCGGGGTTCCGCCGCCGTACTCGTCGGCCTGGATCTCGACCATGGCCGCCTTGGCCCGGCCGGACAGCCGCGGGATGGCGAAGGTGTGCGGGTCTCCTTCCTTGAGGTGGTAGACCGAGCGCAGGGCCAGGTACTCCCGCCACTGCTGCAGGGTGCCCGACCGCGACAGGTAGGACGACAGCGACGGGCCGTCGTCGGCGTCGATCAGCGCGCCCAGCTGCCGGTCCACCGGCTCGTCGGTGACCTCGAGGCCGCCGACCAGTGCCCGCAGCGCCGCGGTGTGCCGGCGCTCCAGCGCCGCCCGCAGCGCCAGCAGCGCCGGGTCCCACTCCCAGGCGTCGTCGACGCCGTCGAACCCGCGGTAGTGCAGCTCGTAGCAGATCGCCAGCGCCAGCTGGACGTCCTCGTCGGCGAGGGGGTCGGGCGAGGCATCCACCGTCCGGGAGGCGAGGGCCACCGTGCCGTCGGACAGCGCGCCGCGGGCGAGGTCGGCGCAGAGGGCGTGGGTGAGGGGCCCCCGGGGCTCGGGCAACTGCATGAGGAGGCCATGCCCACCACCTGCTGTTCCATGCGCGCGGGCGATCGAGGTCACCCGCGGGTAGGACGGATGCCATGGCTCCCGTCCACGACCGCGTCGTCCTCGTCACCGGCGGCAGCGCCGGCATCGGCCGCAGCACGGTGGGCCGGCTGGCCCGCGCCGGGGCGCGGGTGGTCACCTGCGCGCGGGGGAGCGACCGGCTGGCCGAGGCGCTGTCCGGGCTGCCCGGCGTCACCGGGGTGGTGGCCGACGTCGCCGACGCCGCGGACCGGGCGCGACTGGTCGACGGGGTCCTCGACACGCACGGCCGGATCGACGGCATCGTCCTCAACGCCGGGCTGGGCTGGGCCGGGCTGGTGGAGGACATGCCCGGCGAGGTCGTCGAGGGGCTGGTGGCGGCCAACCTGACCGGGGTGGTCGAGCTGACCCGGCTCGCGCTGCCGCACCTGCTGTCGGCGGCCCGCGACCGCGGGCGGGCCGACGTCGTCACGATCGCCTCGGCCGCCGCCTGGTCGCAGGTGCCGCCGCTGACGGTGTACTCGGCGACGAAGGCGGGGGTGCACGGCTTCGTCAAGGGCCTGCGGCGGGAGGTCACCGCCCGCGGCGTGCGGGTGCACACGGTCAACCCCGGCCCGGTGTCGACCGAGTGGCTCGCCCGCGGGCACGGCGCCCCGCCGGCCTCGGACGCCGAGGCGCCCGGCCGGCTCTCCCCGGGGATCGACGCCGACCGGGTCGCCGCGCAGGTGGCCCGCTGCCTGACCTCGCCGTGGTCCCGGACGGTCGCCGTCCCCCGGTGGATGGGCCTGGCCCGGCTCGGAGAGGTGCCGCCCGTGGACCGGGTGCTCGACCGGGTGCTCTCCCGCCGGGTGGACCGCATCCGCGCGGTCACCGCCCGGCTGGTGGCCGAGCGCACCCGCTGAGCAACCCCCGCCTGCCCTGTCGGGACACCCCCGGCGGGGCTACGTTGCGGCCATGGACGACGACCCGACCGTCACCGACCCGGGTGCGTACCGGGTCGTCTTCGAGAACGAGCGCGTCCGGGTGCTCGAGTACACCGACGAGCCGGGGTACCGGACCAAGCCGCACCGGCACCCCGACAGCGTCATGATCACGGTGAGCTCGTTCTCCCGGCGGCTGTACGGCGGCGGGCGGGAGGTGGACGTCCAGCTCACCGCCGGCACCGCCCGCTGGGTCGGCGCCCAGGAGCACGCCGGGGAGAACATCGGCAGCACGCCGTCCCACTCGTTCTTCGTCGAGCTCAAGGAGCCGCGGGACACCCCGCGCGAGGTGTCGGCGTCCATGGGGCCGAGCGACTCCTGACGGGCGCGTCCACCTTCTGCGCGAGGGCCGGGGCTGGCATCGTCCCGCCATGGACTTCCTGCAGCCGACGACGTGGGCGGACGCCCTGGCGGCGCGGGCCGCGCGTCCCGACGCGCTGCCCCTCGCCGGCGGCACCGACGTCATGGTCGACCTCAACTTCGACCGGCGCCGTCCGGCCGCGCTGCTCGACCTCACCCGCGTGCCCGAGCTGCGGGAGTGGACGACGGACGGCGACGTCGTCCGCCTCGGTGCCGGCGTCCCGTACGCGCGGGTGATCGACGAGCTCGCGCCGCGGCTGCCCGGCCTGGCGATGGCCGCCCGCACCGTGGGCTCGCCGCAGATCCGGGTGCGCGGCACCGTCGGGGGCAACCTCGGGTCGGCGTCCCCGGCCGGCGACGCGCACCCCCCGCTGCTGGCCGCCGGCGCGGAGGTCGAGGTGGCCTCGGCGGCCCGCGGGGTGCGGCGGATCCCGGTCGCCGAGTTCTTCACCGGCGTCAAGCGCAACGCCCTCGAGCCCGACGAGCTGATCGCCGCGGTCCGGGTGCCGTCGGCGGCGGGGCCGCAGCAGTTCTGCAAGGTGGGCACCCGCAACGCCATGGTCATCGCGGTGTCGGCGTTCGCCCTCGCGCTGCACCCGGACCGGCGGGCCGTGGGCACCGGCATCGGCTCGGCCGCGCCCACCCCTCGGCGGGCGCCCGACGCCGAGGACTTCCTCGCCGGTGAGCTGGACTGGGAGTCGCGTCGCCCGTTGGCCGACGGGCTGGCCGCGGAGTTCGGGCGGCGGGTCGCCGCGGCGGCGTCGCCGATCGACGACGTCCGGGGGACCGCGGCCTACCGTCGGCACTCCCTGGCGGTCATGGCCCAGCGCGCCGCCGGCTGGGCCTGGGACGAGTTGAGAGAGGCGGCCTGATGCGCGTCACCACCACGGTCAACGGCACCCGGCACGAGGTCGACGACGTCTGGCCGGGGGAGAGCCTGCTCTACGTCCTGCGCGAGCGGCTCGGTCTGCCCGGCGCGAAGAACGCCTGCGAGCAGGGCGAGTGCGGGTCGTGCACGGTCTACCTCGACGGCGAGCCGGTGTGCGCCTGCCTGGTCGCCGCCGGGCAGGCGATCGACCGGGAGGTGACCACCGTCGAGGGCCTGGCCGAGGGCGGCGCGTTGCACCCGGTGCAGGAGGCCTTCGTCGAGACCGGCGCGGTGCAGTGCGGCTTCTGCACCCCGGGGCTGGTGGTGGCCGCGCACGACCTGCTGGCGCGGGTGCCGCAGCCGTCGGACCCGGAGATCCGCGAGGCGCTGGCCGGCAACCTGTGCCGCTGCACCGGCTACGAGAAGATCCTCGACGCCGTCCGGCTCGCCGCCTCGAGGCTGCCGTGAGGGGCCGGAGTGGCCACGCCGGCCCGTCGGTGAGCACGGAGGCCGGCACCCGCGCCACGACGACGGCACCGCCGGCCGGGCGGATCGGCGACAGCCCGCTCCGCCCGGACGGGACGCTGAAGGTCACCGGCGAGTTCGCCTACGCCAGCGACCTGTGGCACGACGACATGGTCTGGGGCGTCACCCTGCGCAGCCCGCACCCGCACGCGCGCATCCGGCGGATCGACGTCTCCGAGGCGCTGGCCGTCGCCGGGGTGACCGCCGTCCTCACCGCCGACGACGTGCCCGGGGAGAACGCCTTCGGCCTCGAGCACGCCGACCAGCCGGTGCTCGCCGCCGACGTCGTCCGCTACGAGGGGGAACCGGTCGCGCTCGTCGCCGCCGACCACCCCGAGACCGCCCGCCGCGCGGCCCGGCGGATCCGCGTCGACTACGAGGTGCTGCCCGCCGTCACCGACGCCGCCCGGGCCCTGGACGACGACGCCCCGCAGGTGCACCCGACCGGCAACCTGGTGCGGCACCTGCGGCTGCGGCGGGGTGAGCAGCACCCGACCGCGCCGGTGGTGGTGTCCCTCGACTTCGAGGTCGGCATGCAGGACCAGGCGTTCCTCGGCCCCGAGTCCGGCCTGGCCGTGCCGGCCGAGGACGGCGGCGTGGACCTGTTCGTCGCCACCCAGTGGCTGCACGTGGACCAGCGGCAGGTGTGCCTGGCGCTGGGACTGCCGCCGGAGAAGGTGCGGATCACCCTCGCCGGGGTCGGCGGTGCCTTCGGCGGGCGGGAGGACCTCTCGGTGCACGTGCACGCCTGCCTGCTGGCGCTGCGCACCGGCCGCCCGGTCAAGATGAGCTACGGCCGCGAGGAGTCCTTCTTCGGGCACGTGCACCGGCACCCGGCGACGATGACCTACGAGTTCGGCGCCGAGCGCGACGGCACCCTGGTCTACGCGAAGGCCCGCGTGCTGCTCGACGGCGGCGCCTACGCCTCCTCGACCGCGGCGGTCGTCGGCAACGCCGGCCTGCTCGGGCTGGGGCCGTACCGCCTCCCGTCGGTGGCCGTCGACGCCTACGGGGTGTTCACCCACAACCCGCCGTGCGGGGCGATGCGCGGGTTCGGCTGCGTGCAGGCGGCCTTCGCGCACGAGGCGCTCATGGACGCCCTCGCCGACGCCGTCGGGCTGGACCGGGTCGCGATCCGGCAGCTCAACGGCATGCGGGAGGGCGACCGGACCATCACCGGCCAGGTCGTCGACTCCGCGGCGCCCGTCGCCGAGCTGGTCCAGCGGGTGGCCGACATGCCGCTGCCGCCGCCGGCGGACACCTCCGACCTGCGCGCGCTGCCCGGGGCGGTCGGCAACACCACGCACGGCGAGGGCGTCCGGCGTGGGATCGGCTACGCCGTCACCTACAAGAACGTCGGCTTCTCCGAGGGGTTCGACGACTACTCCACCGCCCGGGTGCGGCTGCAGGTGAGCGGCGGGGAGGCGGTGGCCACCGTGCACACCGCGGCCGCCGAGGTGGGCCAGGGGCTGGTCACCGTCCAGCAGCAGATCTGCCGGACGGAGCTCGGCGTGGAGCAGGTGGTCGTCGTGCCGGCCGACACCGCGGTCGGCTCCGCCGGCTCCACGTCGGCGTCCCGGCAGACCTACGTGACCGGCGGCGCGGTCAAGGCCGCCTGCGAGGCGGTGCGGACGGCGGTGCTTCAGCGCGCCGCGGTCGCGCTGGACCGGCCACTCGCCGGGCTCCGGCTGGACGGCGAGAAGGTCGTCGGGCCCTCCGGCGAGGTGCTCGCCGGCCTCGTCGACGTGCTCGGGGACGACGCGGTGGAGGAGACCGTCGAGTGGCGGCACCGGCCGACCCACGCCGTCGACCCGGAGACCGGCCAGGGCGACGCGCACGTGCAGTTCGCCTTCTCCGCCCACCGCGCCGTGGTGGACGTCGACGTCGAGCTGGGGCTGGTGAAGGTGGTCGCCCTCGACACCGCGCAGGACGTCGGGAAGGCGATCAACCCCGACGCCGTCGTCGGCCAGATCCACGGCGGGTCGGCGCAGGGCATGGGGCTGGCGCTGATGGAGGAGATCGTGGTGACCGACGGCCACGTGCGGAACCCGTCGTTCACCGACTACCTGCTGCCGACGATCCTCGACATGCCGCCGATGCGGGTGGAGGTGCTCGAGTACGCCGACCCGCACGCGCCCTACGGCGTCCGGGGGGTGGGGGAGCCGCCGACGATCTCCTCCGGGCCGGCGGTGGCCGCCGCGGTGCGCGACGCCTGCGGGAAGCCGCTGCGGCGGGTGCCGATCCGCCCCGAGCACATCACCGGCGTCTGAGCACTCCGCGCCGGGCCGCGACGCGCCGGCCGGGTCACGCGACGATGGCGTCGAGCTCCAGCTCGAGCATCATGCCGGGCTCCCAGAGGCCCACCATGACGCCGGTGACGCACGGGCGGATGTCGTCGAAGACCTGCTTGTGGGCCCGCCCGAACTCCGTGACGACCTCCGGGCCGGCGAAGAACGCCCGGATGCGGACGGTGTCCTCGAGGCAGGCGCCGGCCTCCTTCAGGAGCCGGTCGAACCTGTTCAGGATGAAGAGCGTCTGCTCGTAGCCGTCGTGCGGGCAGTAGAGGGTCCCGTCCGGCTGGAGGGCCGCCGTCCCGCCGATGACGACCTGGTTGCCGACCCGGCGCAGTCGGGAGTGCCCGGCCACCTCCTCGAACCGTCCCGCGAGGCCCTCGCTCTGCAGGGTGATGTTCAGCGTCATCGCTCCCACTCCCTGGTTGCCCGGTGCGCTCTCCACTCGTCTCACCGGCCCGAAGCTAGGGCCGCGCCGTCCCGGCGAACCATGTACACGTGCCCAGGAAAGTCCCGCCACGCTTCGACAGCCGGACATTGGAAGCCGAGGAGAGCGCCGTCTAGCGTCGGCGTCCAGATGAAGGTGCCGGTCGCCGAGCGGCAGCGTCGCCCGCAGTCCTGATCACCGGGGCCGGCAGCCGGCTCCCTGCTCGGCGGCGGGCGGACGCAGGGTGCGGGGCCGGTCGTGACCGGCCGAACACGGTGACGCGGTCGGCTCTTCCACTCGAGAGGCGGTTCCCATGGACAGTCCGGACACTCCCTCGCGAGGGTCGTACCCCACCGCGATCGTCAGACGCAGGCCGTACCTGCAGTGGGTGGCCCTCGCCGTGCTGGCCGTGCTCCTCGCGATGCTCGTCCACACCCTCGTCGTCAACCGACGGTTCGGCTGGTCTGTGGTCGGCGAGTTCTTCTTCAGCGAGCAGATCCTGCTGGGTCTGCAGCGGACCCTGTGGCTGACCGCGCTCGCCATGATCATCGGCGTCGGTCTCGGCACCGCGCTGGCCGTGGCCCGGATGTCGTCGAACAAGGTGCTGTCCCAGACGGCGAACGCCTACATCTGGTTCTTCCGCGGGACGCCGCTGCTGATCCAGCTGATCTTCTGGTACAACCTCTCGGCGCTGTACCCGGAGCTGAGCCTGGGCATCCCGTTCGGCCCCGAGTTCGTCAGCGGTGAGACCAACGCCCTCGTCTCCGTCTACGTCGCGGCGGTGCTCGGCCTGGGTCTGAACGAGGCCGCGTACATGGCCGAGATCATCCGCGGTGCCCTCCTCGCGGTGGACTTCAGCCAGACCGAGGCCGCCCACGCCCTCGGCATGACCGGGTCGATGACCTTCCGTCGCATCGTCTTCCCGCAGGCGGTGAAGATCCTCCTCCCGCCCACCGCCAACCAGACGATCGGCATGCTGAAGTACACGTCGCTGGTCAGCGTCCTGGCCCTACCGGAACTGCTCTACTCGGCCCAGCTCATCTACTCGCAGAACTTCCAGACGATCCCCCTGCTCACCGTGGTGGCGCTCTGGTACCTGATCGTCACCACCATCCTCACCTTCTTCCAGTACCTGCTGGAGAAGCGCTACGGGCGGGGCGACGCCCGGCGCCGCGCGGGCGGAGGACGGCCGTCGCGTCCGCGGCGCACCCGGCAGGCACCGCCCCCTCTGCCGGACGAGCAGGTGGCGGCTCTACCAGCAGCGGAGGCTCAGCGATGACCCTGGCACCGAACGAGAAGCGCGCGCCGGTGGTCGGCCAGGACGCCCAGAACGTCGTCGTGCGGATCATCGACCTGCACAAGCGGTTCGGCTCCCTCGAGGTGCTCAAGGGCGTCGACCTGCAGGTCACCCAGGGCGAGGTGATGTGCATCCTCGGGCCGTCCGGATCCGGGAAGAGCACCCTCCTGCGGTGCGTCAACCACCTGGAGGTCCCGAGCCGCGGAGCGGTACTCGTGCACGAGGAGCCGATGGGCTACCGGCGGCGGGGGGACAAGCTGCACGAGCTCCGGCCCCGCGAGGTGGCCCGCCAGCGGGCGCAGGTCGGGATGGTGTTCCAGGACTTCCGGCTGTTCCCGCACATGACGGTGCTCGAGAACGTCTGCGAGGCGCCCGTCCGGGTCCAGCGGCGCAACCGGAGAGAGGTCCTCGAGACGGCCCGCCGGGTCCTCGGCGCGGTCGGGCTGGAGGACAAGGAGAGCGCCTACCCGGCGCACCTGTCCGGCGGGCAGAAGCAGCGGGTGGCCATCGCCCGCGCCCTCGCGATGTCCCCGTCGGTGATGCTCTTCGACGAGCCGACCTCCGCGCTCGACCCCGAACTCGTCGGCGAGGTCCTCGAGAGCATGCGGACGCTGGCCAACGAGGGCATGACGATGGTCGTCGTCACCCACGAGGTCGGGTTCGCCCGCAACGTCGCCGACACCGTGGTCTTCATGGCCGACGGGCTCATCGTGGAGCAGGGCCGCCCGGAGGACGTCATCGACAACCCCCAGCACCCGCGCACCCGCGCCTTCCTGAAGAGCATCCACTGACGTCTCGTCCGGACGCACCGCCGGCGCGATCTACTCACCTGTGATGGGAATGGAATCCATGTCGAACGACGCGCTCCTGGAGCCGTTGCGGATCAAGCACCTGACGCTGCGGAACCGGATCCTCAGCACCGGCCACGCCCCCTCCGGGTACCTCGAGGGGAACGGCGTGCCCGGCGAGCGTTATGCGATGTACCAGGAGGAGAAGGCGAAGGGCGGGATCGGGCTCACCATCATCGGCGGCTCGAGCAACGTCGCCCCCGACTCGGCCAACGTCTTCGACAACTTCGACGCCTTCGACCCCCGGGTCGTCGACTTCTACCGGGACGTGTCCCGGCGGGTGCACAGCCACGGCGCCGCGATCATGGTCCAGATCACGCACCTGGGGCGCCGGTCGATGGACGTCCGTGGTGACTGGCTGCCCACCGTGTCGCCGTCCCCCATCCGGGAGCGTGCCCACCGCAGCTTCCCGAAGGAGATGGAGGACTTCGACTTCGAGCGGCTGGTCCGGGCGTACGGCGACGCCGCGGTCATGGCGCAGGAGGGCGGCCTGGACGGGATCGAGGTGATGGCCGCCGCCGGCCACCTGATCGACCAGTTCTGGACGGAGCGGACCAACACCCGGGACGACGAGTACTCCCTCGCCTCCGGGAAGCTGACGTTCGCCTTCGAGGTCCTGCGTGAGGTGCGACGGCGGGTCGGCGACGACTTCATCGTGGGGATCCGGATCGCCGGGGACGAGGGCGTCACCGGCGGTGTCCAGCTCGCCGGGTCGATCGAGGTCGCCCGGACGCTGTCGGAATCGGGGCTGGTCGACTTCATCGACGTCCTCTACGGCAGCGGCTTCAGCGAGGACGAGCTCGCCGACCTCATCCCGGGCTTCGGGCGGGCGCAGGGCCGGCACCTCGAGATGGCCGGCGCCATCCGCGCCGTCGTCGACGTGCCGGTCTTCCACGCCGGGCGGATCGCCGACCTGGCGACGGCGCGGCATGCGCTGCGCGAGGGGTTCGTCGACGCGGTCGGGATGACCCGGGCCCACATCGCCGACCCCCACATCGTCACCAAGCTGCTCGCCGGCAAGGAGGACGACATCCGTCCCTGTGTCGGGGCGCTGAGCTGTCTGTCCCCGCACGGCACCTTCTGCGTCCACAACCCGGCCACGGGCCGGGAGCAGTACATCCCGCAGCTGATCCAGCGGACCAGCGGGCGCGTCGAGCGGGTCGTCGTGGTCGGCGGGGGTCCGGCGGGCCTGGAGGCGGCCCGCGTCTGCGCCGAGCGGGGGCACGAGGTCACCCTGCTCGAGGCGGCGGACGTCCTCGGCGGGCAGCTGTTGCTCGCGTCCCGGAGCCCGCGGCACTCGGAGAAGGCGGCGATCATCCACTGGCTCGCCGCCCAGGTGAGGGCCGCCGGTGCGACCGTCCGCCTCAACACCTACGCCGACGCCGCCGACGTGCTGCAGTTCGACCCGTCCGTGGTCATCGTGGCCACCGGTGGCATGCCCAACACCGACGTGCTGAGCGAGGGCAACGAGTACGCCGAGTCGACCTGGGACGCCGTGGGGAGCAGCCGGGCCACGAACGGGTCGGTGCTCGTGTACGACGACCACGGGACCGAGCAGGCCGCCCTGGCCGCCGAGCACCTCGCCGGGCTCGGCGCCCGCGTCGAGCTCGTGACCCCGGACCGGACCCCTCTGCAGGACGTCGTGCCCCTGCTCACCCCCGACTACCTCCGGGCGCTCTACGGCAAGGGCGTCGTCCTGACCGTGGACCACGAGCTGTCCACGGCGCGCAAGGAGGGGACGAGCCTGCGGGTCGAGCTGCGCAACGTCTTCACCGGCGCGATCCAGGAGCGGACCGTCGAGCGCCTCGTCGTGGAGCACGGGACGCTGCCCGTCACCGAGGTCTACGACGACCTGCGGCTGAAGTCGACCAACAGCGGCCAGACGGACCTGCGGGCCTTCGCCAAGGGCGAGCGCCAGCCGGCCCTGGACGCCCTCGGTGGCTCGTTCGCGCTGTTCCGCATCGGCGACGCCGTGGCGCACCGGGGCATCCAGGGTGCCGTCTACGACGCTCGCCGGCTCTGCAAGGACCTCTGACCGGGCCGCCCGCCGCCCGGCGGGCGGCTGGTGTCAGTACCAGAGCGGGGACGGAGGGTGCGGTTCGTCGGCCGAGGGGGACGTCGTCGGCCCCTGGGAGGTGGCTCCCGTCCGGCCACCGTCCAGGGGGTCCTCGCCCAGCAGCCGCACCGCCTTGGCGCCGGTGTGGATGGTGAGGCGGTCGGCTCCGCTCCGGATCGACAGCCCGGTGAGCTCCTCGACCCGGCGCAGCCGGTAGTACACGGTCCCACGGTGGACGTTCAGCGCCTTGCAGGTGGAGGTGATGTCGCCGCCGGTGTCGAGGTACGTCTCGACGGTCGCGAGGAGCTCGCGGTGGTCGCAGTGCAGGGTGATGATCCGGGGGTCGATGAGCACCCGCAGGTCCGGCTCGGAGATGGAGACCAGGAGCCGGAGGCTGCCCAGCCGGTCCCACGCCGCCACCCGCTCCAGCTCGGGGAACCGCTCGGCGGCGTCGGCCGCGCGGGCCGCCTGGGAGGCCGACAGCCAGGCCGACGGGCCGGCGTGGCCCTGGCCGCCGATCCCCACGTACACGGTGGCGTCCGGATCGACCGCGTCCTGGACGATCGAGCGACCCAGCTCCGCGATCCGGTCGAGGGCCTGGTCCCCCCGGGAACCCGGTACGAGCAGCGCGGCCGCCGACCCCTCCACCGCGCGGAGGACGTAGTGGGGGAGGCCGGATCCGTGCGTGTAGGACAGGACGTGCCGGGGCACCCGGTCGGTGCCCCCGCCCGCTGAGCGCACCCGGATCACGACGGCGGTGAGCGTGTCGTCGCTGTCGACCGCTCGGGCCCGCACCAGCTCCGTCCAGGCGATGTTCCGGCGCTCGGCGTTGCCCTGGAGGAGCTGGCGGGTCAGGGCGAAGCGGTCGTTCTCGGCGGTCTCCTGGTCACGGACCTGCTCGCCGATGACCTTGGCGACCTCCCGCACCCGGTCGAGCAGCGCTCCCTGCACCTGGTGCTCGTCGTCGAGGATCCAGAGCAGGCCGTAGTGGACCTTGTCGACCAGGACGGGGACGACGGTGCGGCCGAGCACGCCCTTGGACGGGTCCGGGGGGAGCCACAGGGGTTCCTTGGTCCGCAGGACACCGCGACCCTCGAAGTACTTCCGGATCTCGGGCGGGGTCACCTTGGACAGCAGCGTCTGCTGGCGGATCGAGTCGATGAGGTCCCCGTGCGGGGTGAAGCCCAGCGACCGCATCTGGTGATCGGTGAGCTGGATCGGCAGGCGCACCTCAGCGGCGAGGTCGTCCAACTTGTCCTGAAGGGTCATCCGCGCCGTCTCGGAGGTCCAACTCGTTGTGCCGGCGACCCGATGACGAGCGACCGTTCGCTGACTGGAAGCTCCCCAATCTAGCCAGGGCACGGGAGCCAGGCAAGGAACCGACCCGGGCCCCGTCAACGACGGGACCCGGGTCGGTCACCCCGAGGGGGCGGCGAGGAGCGCGCCCAGCGCGTCCTCGACGGTGTCGTCGCCCCTCACCATCTCGATGACCCGGCCCGCCGAGGCCGGGAGCCCGAGCAGCGCGACGACGACCGCGGCGACGTCGTCGCGGCTGACCTCCCCGAAGGGCAGCGAGCGTGCCAGCCGCACCCGTCCCTCACCGTCGGTGTCGGTCAGCCAGCCCGGCCGCAGCACGGTCCAGTCGAGGTCCCGGCGACACAGGTCGAGCTCCGCGGCCCTCTTGACCTCGAGGTAGCCGGAGATCGGGGCCAGGGATGCCGACGACTGCCGCTCGTGCCGGGGCAGCTCGACCCCCTGGCCGGACACCATGACGAACCGGCGGACGCCCGCCCGCTCGGCCGCCTCGGCGCACATCGCGGCACCCACGCCGTCGACCCGCTCGGTCCGGGCCACGTCCGCCGGGTCGCCCGCCCCCGCGGAGAAGACGACGGCGTCGGCGCCGCGGAGCAGCGAGACGACCTCCTCGACGGCGGCGGTCTCCAGGTCGAGCAGGTGGCCGGGGATGCCGCTCCGGGCCAGCTCCTGCACGCCGGCCTCGGACCGCACGACACCCAGCGGCCGGTGGCCCCCCTGCAGGAGCAGCCGGCCGATGCGCTGACCGACGCGTCCGCGACCGCCGACGACGACCACCCGCGGGGAGGCGGGTGTCACAGGCCCACGCCGCCGTCGACGGTCAGGACCACGCCGGTGACGTAGCTGGAGGCCTCGCTGGCGAGGAACACCACGGCGGGCCCGAGCTCGTCGGGGGACCCGTACCGACCCAGCGGGAGCTGGTTGAGGTACTCCGGCTGGTTCGGCTCGGTCATGTCGGTCGAGAAGGGGCCGGGCGCCACCGCGTTCACCCGGATGCCGTGCTCGGCCCACTCGACGGCCAGGGCCCGCGTCAGCTGGTGCACGGCCGCCTTCGAGCTCATGTAGGCGGCCTGCGGCCGGCGCAGGACCATGGTCGCCCCGACCGAGCCGACGTTGACGATCGACCCGGTGCGACGCTCGAGCATCCGGCTCGCCACGATCCGCGAGGTGTGCCAGACGCCGTCCACGTTGGTGGCGAAGGTCCGCTCCCAGAGGTCGTCGTCCGAGCTGTCCAGCGACGGCCGGATGGTGCCGACCCCAGCGTTGTTCACGAGGACGTCGATCGGACCGAGCTCGTCACCGACCCGGTCGACGGCGACCGAGATCTCCTCGGGGCGGGTCACGTCCAGCCGCACGGCCAGCGCGGAGATCCCCTCGGCGGTGAGCTTCGCGGTGGCCTCCGCCGCCGCATCCGGGTCCCGGGCGGCCACGGCGACGGATGCGCCGGCCTCGCCCAGGGCACGAGCGATGGCCAGGCCCAGCCCGCGGTTGCCCCCCGTCACCAGGGCGACCTTGCCGACCAGGCTGAACCGGTCGAGGACGGTCATCGGACGCCGGTCCCCGGCGCGCGGGTCGCCCTGCGTCCCGCCGTCACGAGGTGACGACCTCGGCCGTCTCCACGTTGCCCTTGCCGGCGTTGAACTCGTCGAGGATCTCCTGCATGCGCCCGGAGTCGATGAGCTCCTGGACGGCTGCCCGCACCGCCTCGGCCATCTCGGCCTCGTAGGGGGTGTCGGCGATCGGGATGCCCGTGGGGATGGTCTCGATGAACGGCGCGTCGATCAGGCGGAACTGGCCCGACGCCTGCTGGTCGACGTAGGCCAGCTGGCTCGTGGAGCCGATGCTCATGTCCACCTTCTGGCCCTGGAGCGCGAGGTTGACGGCGGCCTGGTCCTTGTACGAGTCGACGGAGAGCTCCGGCAGCCCGTTGGCAGCGCAGTTCGCGGCGTACTCCTGCATCCGCGTCAGTTCCACGGAACCGAGCAGCGCGGCGGCCGAGTGACCGCAGAGGTCCTCCGGTGCGGCGATCTCCTCGATGTCGCTGTCCGCGTTCACCAGGAAGGAGTCGCCCGACTCGTGGTCGGACACGAAGGTGAGCACCGCGGTCCGCTCGGGGAGGACGGCGATCTCACCCATGGCGACGTCGAAGCGGTTGGCCTGCAGGCTGGGGATGAGCCCGTCGAAGGGGACGATGGTGATCTCCGCCTCGAGACCCATGAGGGTCGCGACGTCCTTGGCGATCGCGATCTCCCAGCCGGTCGGGTCCCCGCCGCTGGGCGGGACGATGACGGCGGGCGGGTAGACCTCGGAGGCGACACGGAGCGTGCCGGTGCCGGCGACCTCCTCGGGGACCAGCGCGGCGATGTCCTCGTTCTCCGTCACGGAGGTCTGACCGCCGCCGCCGCCGCTGCCGGCCTCGCCGTCGGAGTCGGACGACGCGTCTCCTCCGCAGGCCGTCAAGACGGTCAGCAGGGCGGTGGACGCTGCCGCGAGCGGGAGACCGAGGCCTCGACCGTTCCGCCGGCGCGCTGCCGTGGTGCGAACCTTCGACATGGTGATGGGATCCCTTCGGGACGCACGAGAGCGTGCGGCTCGTTCGGTGGCCGCGTCGTACGTGGACGAGTCTTGCGGCGTCCGTGTCCGCTGCACCATCGCCAGATGTCCAAAGGTCGACGGGCTCGACGCGACTGCTGATCAAAGCGCGGAGCCCCCGGTCGCCGCCGAGCCGACGACGGTCACCGGCTGGTGACAGCATCCGGGGATGCCGTTCGAGTCGACCGATCTCACCGTCCGCCGGATCGATGCGACGACGTGGGCGATCGTCGACGCGCTGGTCTACCGGGGGAACCGCGACCGGTTCGTCGTCCCGGCCGGGTTCCGCACCGACTTCGCCTCGGTGCCCCGCCTGGTCGCCTGGCTGATCCCGCGCTACGGCACCTACACGCTGGCGGTGGTCCTGCACGACTGGCTGGTCGACGAGGGCGTCGAGTCCGGTGTGGTGACCGCCCGCCAGGCCGACGGCATCTTCCGGCGGGTGATGCGGGAGAGCGGGGTGCCGGTCCTCCGGCGGTGGCTCATGTGGGCCGGGGTGCGGTGGGGTGCGCTGACCGTCCCGCGGCGCCGCGAGGGGTGGCTGGTCAGCGCGCCCGGCGTCCTCGCGATCACGGTGCTGGCCGCGCCGCTCGTCGTCCCCCCGGCGGTGGTCATCGCGCCCGGGCTGGCCGTCTACGCCGCCGCCGAGTGGCTGGTCGGCCGGTTCGTCCCCACCCGGCCGCAGGAGTTCCTGATCCACATCCCCTGACCGGAGGGTGCTGCGCCCACGGGCGGAGTCCACCAAGCTTGCGGCCATGACCGATACCTCCGGCCCGCCGTTCCGCGCCGACCACGTCGGCAGCCTCCTCCGCCCGCCGGTCCTGCTCGAGGCCCGGTCCCGCTTCGCCGCCGGCGAGATCGACGCCGCTGAGCTGCGGGCCGTGGAGGACGAGGCCGTCGCCGACGCCGTCCGGCTCCAGCGGGACGTCGGACTGCGCACCGCCACCGACGGCGAGTTCCGCCGCGCCACCTGGCACATGGACTTCATCTACTCGATCACCGGGATCACCAAGGTGGAGGGCGAGGGCCGGCCCGTCCACTTCCACAACGCGAACGGGGACCTCGACTGGGTGCCGGCGGGCCTGCACGTCGACGGCCCGCTGTCGATCGACGAGCCGATCTTCGGCAAGGACTTCGGCTACCTGCAGAGCCAGGTGACCGAGGGGCAGACGCCGAAGCTGACCATCCCCTCGCCGTCGATGGTCCACTACCGCGGCGGCGCGGCGGCGATCGACCCGTCGGTGTACGCGGACGAGGACGCCTTCTGGGACGCACTGTCGGCGGCCTACCGCCAGCAGGTGCAGGGCATCGCCGCGCAGGGCTGCACCTACCTGCAGCTCGACGACACCAGCCTCGCCTACCTCAACGACCCGGCGCAGCGCGCCGAGCTGGCCGAGCAGGGCCGGGACGCCGAGCACCAGCACGAGCGCTACATCCGCCAGATCAACGCGGCGCTGACCGGCCGCCCCGAGGGGCTGACGGTCACCACCCACATGTGCCGCGGCAACTTCCGCTCCTCGTGGGTGGCCGAGGGGGGCTACGACTTCGTCGCCGAGGCGCTGTTCGGGGGCCTCGAGGTCGACGGCTTCTTCCTCGAGTACGACGACGCCCGCTCCGGCGGGTTCGAGCCGCTGCGCTTCGTCCCGCCCGGCAAGCGGGTGGTCCTGGGCCTGGTCACCAGCAAGCGGCCCGAGCTCGAGGACAAGGACCAGCTCAAGCGGCGGATCGACCAGGCGGCGGAGTTCGTTCCGCTCGACCAGCTGGCGATCTCCCCGCAGTGCGGGTTCTCCTCGACGGTCGAGGGCAACGCGCTCACCCGGGATGACCAGATCGCCAAGCTGCGGCTGGTGGTCGAGGTGGCCCAGGAGGTCTGGGGCTACGCGTGAGGACGGCTCCGGAGACCTGACGGGTAACGGTCCGGCCTCGCTCCACTGGTGTGCCAGGCCGGCTGCTTGCATGCTCGTCCCTGACGCGGGCGGCGTCGGCCGGGCGCTGCCCTGACCTGCAGGGAGGGCGCTCATGTCCACGACCGTCAGGACGGACGCCACCAGCGGCGGGCAGCCCCCCGGCGGGGGTGCCCGCCGTCCGTCCGTGCGCAGTGTGCTGATCTGGGGCGCGGTGGCGGTGGTCGGCGCCGTCGCGTGGACCGTGCTGGCCATCGCCCGCGGGGAGACGGTCTCGGCGCTGTGGATCCTCTTCGTGGCGCTCGCCTCCTACGCCATCGGCTACCGCTTCTACGCGCGGTTCATCGCGCGGCGGGTGCTGCAGGTCGACGACCGCCGGGCCACACCGGCCGAGCGCCTGCACAACGGCATCGACTTCGACGTCACCGACCGGCGGGTGCTGTTCGGGCACCACTTCGCCGCGATCGCCGGCGCCGGCCCCCTGGTCGGCCCCGTGCTCGCCGCCCAGATGGGCTACCTGCCCGGGACCATCTGGATCATCGTCGGCGTCATCTTCGCCGGCGCGGTGCAGGACATGACCGTCCTGTTCTTCTCGATGCGCCGCAACGGCAAGAGCCTGGGGCAGATGGTCCGCGAGGAGATCGGGATCGTCGGTGGCATCGCCGCGCTCATCGCGGTCTTCGCCATCATGATCATCATCCTGGCGGTGCTGGCGCTCATCGTGGTCAACGCGCTGGCCGAGTCGCCGTGGGGTGTCTTCTCCATCGCGCTGACCATCCCGATCGCACTGTTCATGGGCGTGTACCTGCGCACCCTCCGGCCCGGCCGCGTGCTCGAGGCCACCGCGATCGGCGTCGTCCTGCTGCTGCTGGCCGTCGTCGGCGGCGGCTGGGTCGACGACACCGGCCTGGGCGAGGCGCTGACCCTCTCCAAGGAGTGGCTGGTCCTCGCGCTGGTGATCTACGGGTTCGTCGCCTCGGTGCTGCCGGTGTGGCTGCTGCTCACCCCGCGCGACTACCTGTCGACGTTCATGAAGGTCGGCGTGATCGTCCTCCTCGCCTTCGGGCTGCTGCTGGCCCGCCCGGTCCTGCAGGCCGACGCGGTGACGGACTTCGCCCGCGAGGGCACCGGCCCCGTCTTCGCCGGGTCGCTGTTCCCGTTCGTGTTCATCACGATCGCCTGCGGCGCGCTCTCGGGCTTCCACGCCCTGATCTCGTCCGGGACGACGCCGAAGATGGTGGCCAAGGAGAGCCAGGTCCGCCTCATCGGCTACGGCGGCATGCTCATGGAGTCCTTCGTCGCGATCAGCGCGCTGATCGCGGCCTGTGTCATCGACCAGGGGCTGTACTTCGCGATGAACAGCCCGGCCGGGGCCACCGGCGGGACGGCGGAAACGGCCGCGGCCTACGTCAACGGGCTGGGCTTCGACACGACGGCGCAGGACCTCGCTGCGGCGTCGGCGGCGGTGCAGGAGCCGAGCCTGGTCTCCCGAACCGGCGGCGCGCCCACGCTGGCCGTCGGCATCGCGAACATCCTCTCGGACGCCTTCGGCGCCGGGATGGCCGCGTTCTGGTACCACTTCGCGATCATGTTCGAGGCGCTGTTCATCCTGACCGCCGTCGACGCCGGCACCCGGGTGGGCCGGTTCATGCTGCAGGACACGATCGGCAACGTCTGGAAGAAGTTCGGTGACCTGTCCTGGCGGCCCGGCAACATCATCGCCAGCGCGGTCACCGTGAGCCTGTGGGGCTACATCCTGTACGTGGGCGTGACCGACCCCCTCGGCGGCGTGAACCAGCTGTTCCCGCTGTTCGGCATCGCCAACCAGCTGCTGGCGGCCATCGCCCTGACGCTGGTCACGGTGCTGCTGATCAAGCACGGCAAGCTGAAGTACGCCTGGGTGTCCGGCATCCCGCTGGTCTGGGACCTCGTGGTCACGATGACGGCGAGCTACCAGAAGGTGTTCTCCTCCGACCCGGCCGTCGGCTACTTCGCCCAGCGGCAGCGGTACGCCGACGCGCAGGCGGCGGGGGAGCTGCTGGCCCCCGCGCAGGAGCCCGGGCAGATGGACCAGATCATCTTCAACTCCACGCTCAACGGCGTGTTGCAGGCGGTGTTCGCCGTCCTCGTCCTCGTCGTCGTCATCAACGCGGCCGTCGTCATCGCGCGGGCGATCGGGGCGGGCGGGCCGGTGCCGACCACCGAGGAGCCGGCCGTGCCGTCGGAGATCGTCGAGCCGGCGGGGCTGTTCCCGACCGCGGAGGAGAAGCGGGCCATCGCCGAGCACGAGCGGCTGGTCGGTGCGGGGCGGCCGTCCGCCGGGAGCGCGACGTGAGCGGACAGGGGCGTGAGCATCGCAGCGAGGAACGAGCGAGGAGCGGAGCGCCCCGCGG